>CAZGKS010000083.1:4213-6503 GCA_964526275.1 uncultured Methylobacterium sp.
CAACAAAGCCTTGCGGCAAAGAAACCATCTGCCCCGCCAAAACTTGCAAAATGCTGCGGCAAAACCCGCAATTCGCCTTGCGCATTCACGCATTCGGGCGGCACGCCCAAGGCTTCTGCGACCAGCGGAACGCGCGAAAAACGCGGGTTTTGCGCCAGAAATCGGGCGATCTGCGCTTCCCCCTCCTCGGCTTCCAGCGAACAGGTCGCATAGACCAGCACCCCGCCCGGTTTTACCCTTGCGGCGGCGGCGGCCAGCAAAACCGCCTGCCGTTCGGCCAATGCCAGCACATCGGCCAAAGTGCGGCTCCAGGCGATTTCCGGATGCCGCCGCAATGTGCCGGTGGCGGAACACGGCGCATCGAGCAACACGGCCTCGAACAGCCCTTGCGTGAAGGTTTCTGCCGCCGCGATATGCAGATCAACCGCCAGATTAAGCCGCGCAAAATTCTCCCGCAGCCGCACTGCGCGCGCAGCGCTGCGTTCCACGGCCACCACCTTGGCCCCCGCAGCCGCCAGTTGCGCAGCTTTCCCGCCGGGGGCGGAGCATAAATCCAGCACCGCCATGCCCGGTTTTGCGCCCAGCAAGCGGGCAGGCAGCGCGCTGGCGACATCTTGCACCTGAAAAACCCCTTCGGCATAGCCGGGCAGATCGGCCACCGCGCGGGCATGGGCGAGCCGCACCGAGCCGGTGGGCAAGCGCACACCTTCCACCGCTTGGGCCAGCGCCTCTGGCGTGCCGTGCAGCGGGGTCAGATCGACACAAACCGGCCAGAGCAAGGCTTCTGCCATTTCGCTGGCGGCCTTGGCGCCATAAAACCGCTGCCAGCGGGCGCGCATCCAATCGGGCAGATCCGCCTGCGGGGCAAGCTGCGCCAGCAGGGCGGATTTATCGGCGCCTATCCGCCGCAACAGCGCATTGACCAGCTTGGCATAGGGCAGGCATTTGGGCTGGGTTTTGCAAAAGGCGACCGTGCAATCCACCGCGGCGTGGTCGGGCGCGTGCATGAACAGCATCTGCGCGGCGCCCGCATAGAGCGCTTCTGCCAGCATGGGCACAACGGGGAGCGCGCCGGCATCGAGCCGTGCGGCGACCAGCGCTTCAAGGGTGGCAAAGCGGCGGAAGGTGGTGAGCGCAATGGCGCGTGCGAGCGCAAAATCGGCGGGGCTGAGGGCATCCGCCTTTACAAGGCTCATGGTTTCATCGAGCGGGCGGCGCTCTTTGCGGGCGCGGAAAATCGCCTCGATCGCGATAAAGCGCGGCGCGTATCCTTGCGGAAAATGGGAGGCGCTTTTGCTCCGCCCTTTTGGGCTATGTGCTGGCTTCCCCTGTTCTGGCTTGCCCTGTTCTGGCTTGCCCTGTTCTGATTTTACGGGCCCTGATTCTACTGGCCCTGTTTTGCCGGGTTCTGCCATGGCGTCCTCTCGTGTTTTCTGGTCGCCCATTGCCTTGTTTGTTCGTTTTTGGCCGCTCATCGCCCGCGCTCCGGCATGAGCGGAGAGGCAAAGGCGGCTTGCACCTTATCGTCCGTTTCCAGACCTGAAGCAGATAACCCCAACCCTGCCAGCAAGGCCAGCATGGGCGCGGGGATGGGGGCAGCAACCGCCAGCGCGGCGCGGGGATGGGCGTGCCCCTTGGCCTCAGGGCCGCGCCTATTGAGGCCGCGCATGGTTTGCGGGCCTGTCTCTGGTGCGCCTGTCTCTGGTGCCCCCATCTCTGGCGTCCCCCTATTTGGCGCGCCCATTCCCGGCAGCGTAATGGCGCGGGCATGCAGTTGCACCTGCCGCGCGGCCACGCTGGCGCGCGCGCCGCCATAGATCGAATCGCCTGCAATCGGCGCATCGAGCGCGGCGCAATGCACCCGCAATTGATGCGTGCGGCCGGTTTTTGGCCACAGCGCGACGAACGAAAACCCCGCCTGGCTATCGAGAACCTGATAATAAGTCAGGGCATTTTCTCCCGCCGGATCGACCTTCATCCACCAGCTGCGCTTATCCTGGCTGCGCCGGGCCAGGTTGAGATCAATCTCCCCGCGCGTTTGCGGCAAAACCCCGCACAGCACGGCGCAATAGAGCTTTTGCGCGTGGCCCTTGGCGAAAAGCTGCCCAAGCCGCGCCAGAGCGGCCCGGTTGCGCCCCAGCACCAGACAGCCGGTGGTATCGCGGTCGAGCCGATGCGCCAGTTGCGGCAGATCGGGCGCGCCGAAGGTCAGCTCCGGCAAAAAGGTGTCGAGCGTCACCCCGCCCTTGGGGCCCGCATGTACCGCCAGCCCTGCGGGCTTGTCGAGCAC
>CAZGKS010000083.1:6513-8371 GCA_964526275.1 uncultured Methylobacterium sp.
AGTACCGACAGCCATGAGTTAAAGACGACCACAAGCGTATCGGTATCCTTGTAAAGCACGCGCGCGTGCAGATCCTCTGGCGTGATCATGCGCGCACCGCTGCCACAGATTTTGCCACCCGCGCACATTTTGGCGCTGGTTTCGGCCTTGGAAAAACGGTAGAAGCGTGCCTCATGACTTCTGAAATAGACACCCAAAGCCCAAACGTCAAAGCTGCGGACGATAAAAAACCGCTCACCCCTGCTGCGCAGCGTGCCTTGGCGGAAGCGCAGGCCCGCCGCGCGGGGCTGGATGCGCGCCTTGAACACCTCACCCAGACGCCGGAAATCAAAGGCCGGGCGGGGCCAGACCCCGTGCGCTATGACGATTGGGAAAATCGCGGCATCGCCAGCGATTTTTGATCGATCCAGCCCCGCTCTCCCGCCCTGCCCCATATACTTCCTCCCATATACCTCCCCACCAATGGTTCATTGCCTATAACGGCAAGCTTGGCTAAAAGCGTGCCAAACGATGCGGCAAGGTGGCCAATCGGCGGCCCTCTGCCCAAACGGCAGGCACCGGCATTTACACAGGAGAGCCCCATGGCAACGCGCACTGAAAGCGATACCTTTGGCCCGATCGAGGTCGATTCTTCGGTTTATTGGGGCGCTCAAAGCCAGCGCAGCCTGGGTAATTTCAAGATCGGCTGGGAAAAACAGCCCAAGCCCGTCATTCGCGCGCTCGGCATTGTCAAACGCGCTGCCGCCGAAACCAACCACGCGCTCGGCAAGCTCGATGGCGCGCTCAAAAATACCATCGTCGCGGCCGCCCAAGAGGTGATCGACGGCAAGCTCGATGCGCATTTTCCGCTGGTGGTGTGGCAGACCGGTTCGGGCACGCAATCGAACATGAACGCCAATGAGGTGATTTCCAACCGCGCGATCGAGATGCTGGGCGGGGAGATGGGCTCGAAAAAGCCGGTCCACCCCAATGATCACGTGAATATGAGCCAATCCTCCAACGATACCTACCCCACCGCCATGCATGTCGCGGCGGCTGAACAGGTCGTGCGCGACCTGTTGCCCGCGCTGAACCATCTGCACCGGGCGCTCGATGCCAAAGCCAAGGCCTGGGCCGATATTATCAAAATTGGCCGCACCCATACGCAAGATGCCACCCCGCTCACGCTGGGGCAGGAATTTTCCGGCTATGCCAAGCAGATTGAAAACGGTATCGCCCGTATCGAGAGCACCTTGCCCATGCTGATGCAGCTGGCGCAAGGCGGCACGGCGGTCGGCACCGGGCTCAACGCGCCGGTTGGTTTTGCCGAACAGGTGGCCGAACGGATCGCGGGCATTACGGGCCTGCCCTTCACCACCGCCCCCAATAAATTCGAGGCTTTGGCGGCCCATGATGCCATGGTGATGACCCATGGCGCGATCAATACCGTGGCGGCCTCGCTGTTCAAGATCGCCAATGATATTCGCTTTCTTGGCTCCGGCCCGCGCGCCGGGCTTGGCGAGTTGGCCCTGCCCGAGAACGAGCCCGGATCCTCGATCATGCCAGGCAAGGTCAACCCCACCCAATGCGAGGCGCTCACCATGGTGTGCGCGCATATTTTCGGCAATCAGGCCGCCCTTACCTTTGCCGGCAGCCAAGGCCATTTCGAGCTCAATGTCTTCAACCCGGTCATGGCCTATAACTTTTTGCAATCGGTGCGGCTAATGGCCGATGCCGCCCTCTCCTTCACCGATCATTGCGTGGTGGGGATCGAACCCCGGCGAGACAATATCCAGAAGGGGGTCGACAATTCCCTGATGCTGATCACCGCGCTCAACGGCAAGCTGGGCTATGATTCTTGCGCAAAAATCGCCAAGAC
>CAZGKS010000084.1:0-8363 GCA_964526275.1 uncultured Methylobacterium sp.
TTTAATGGGTCCTGACCCTAAGGCGCGGGCAGGTATTTGGGGCAGAGAATCGGCCTCTTCCGGAGGCTCTTGCGGGTGCGCTTGCCCAAGCTTTCGGCTTTGTGTGTGTTTTCATTGCGTATCCTTGTTGTTTGTATATCCCCTGCAACGAAAGCTTGCCCTGCCGGAGAGAGTGATGCCGGATTTTGAACGAAATGCCCTGCCGGGGCAGCGTGTTGCCAATCTCTCCGATCTTGCCCGCGTGATCGGCGTGAAAATGCCTGCGGAGCACGAGACCCTTGCGGGTATCGCGCTCAAGGGGCTGGCGGCGGATAGTCGGCTGGTGCAGCCCGGTTATGTGTTCTTTGCCCTGCCCGGCACGTTGGGCGATGGGATGCGGTTTGCGCGCTCAGCGCTTGAACAGGGGGCGGTGGCGGTTGTTGGCAAAGGCGCCCGCCCGGAGCATCTGCCTGCGCATATTCCGTATTTAGAGGTACGCGAGGCGCGGGTTGCGCTCTCCCGCGCGGCGGCGTGGTTTTATCCCAACCAACCGGAAACCATGGTGGCGGTTACCGGCACGGCGGGCAAAACCTCGGTAGCAGAGTTTACCCGCCAGCTTTTTGCCGATTTGGGCCATAAGGCGGCCTCGCTGGGGACTTTGGGGATCACAACGGCGGAAGGCACAGATTACGGCGCGCTGACCACGCCAGATCCGGTATCACTGCATCGCAGTTTGCACCGGCTGGCGCTGGCGGGGGTGAGCCATGGCTGCATGGAGGCTTCGAGCCATGGGCTTGATCAGCACCGGCTGGATGGCGTGCGGCTCAAAGCGGCAGGGTTTACCAATCTGGGGCGCGACCATCTGGATTATCACCCCGATATTGCGGCGTATTTTGACGCAAAGTTACGGCTGTTTCAGGAAATTTTGCCGCTTGGCGCGCCGGTAGTGATTAATCTCGATGGTCACTATGGCGATAAAGCGGCGGTAGCGGCCGGTTTTGCCGGGCGGTCTGTTTTTACGATCGGCCGCAACGGGCGGGAGATTGCCGTGCGCTCGGTTACGCCTGCAGGGTTCGGGCAGCAGATTGTTGCGCAGCATGCCGGGCAGAATTACCGGGTGCATCTGCCGCTGATGGGGGGGTTCCAGAGCGAAAACGCGCTGGTGGCGGCGGGGTTCGCGCTGGTATTGGGCGAAAAGCCGCCAGCGGTTTTTGCCGCGCTTGAAGGCTTGAAAGGCGTTCCCGGACGCCTTGAGCGCGTGGGGGTTTATAACAAGGCGCCGGTATTTGTCGATTACGCGCATAAGCCCGAAGCGCTATCTTACGCGCTGGCAGCGCTGCGGCCTGCGGTTTCCGGCAGGCTGGTGCTGGTTTTTGGTTGCGGCGGCGACCGCGATAAAGGCAAGCGCCCGCTGATGGGCGCCATTGCCGCACGCGCCGCCGACCGGATTTACGTGACCGACGATAACCCGCGCTCGGAGACCCCCGCGCATATCCGGGCAGAAATTCTGGCGGCTTGCCCGCACGCGCTGGAAATCGGCGACCGGGCAGCGGCGATCGAAGCGGCGATCACCGATCTGCAACCGGGCGATGCCCTGTTGATTGCGGGCAAGGGGCACGAAACCGGGCAGATTATCGGGGATCAGGTATATCCGTTCTCGGACAAGGCCTGTGTGGAAACGGTACTGGAGGGGTTTTTATGACAGCGGATAAGGGGTTTTCTGAACCCGGTGTGATGGCGCCCTTGTGGCGGGCAGCGGAACTGCCCGCGCTGCTGGGCGGGCGGGCACAAGGCGGGTTTGGGGCGGATATTTCGAGCATTTCGATCGATACCCGCACCTTGGAGCCCGGCGCGCTGTTTTTCGCGATTATCGGCGATGTGCAGGATGGCCATGGCTTTGTGGCGCAGGCTTTGGCCAAAGGGGCCGCTGCGGCGGTGGTTTCCCGCTTGGGGCTTGAAGGGGTGGCGGCCGATGCGCCGCTGATCGTTGTGCCCGATGTGCTGGCCGCTTTGGAGGCTTTGGGCAAGGCGGGCCGGGCACGGCTTTGCGGGCAGGCCCTGGCGGTTACGGGGTCGGTGGGCAAAACCTCCACCAAGGAAATGCTGCGGCATGTGCTGGCCGCGCATGTTTTGGCGCAGCATGGGCAGGCCGCGCAAACAAGCGGGGTGCATGCTTCGGTTGCCTCCTACAACAACCATTGGGGCGTGCCGCTCACTCTGGCACGGACGCCGCAAAGCAGCGCGTTTGCGATTTATGAAATCGGGATGAGCGCGCCGTTCGAGATCTTGCCCCTGACCGCGATGGTGCGGCCGCAGGTGGCGATTGTCACCAGTGTGGAGCCGGTGCATCTGGCGCAGTTCCGCGCGCTGGACGGCATTGCCGACGCCAAGGGCGAGATTTTCGCTGGGCTGGAACCGGGCGGGGTGGCGGTCGTGCCGTTTGATTCGCCGTTTTGCGCGCGGCTGGCGGCGCATGCGCACGCCGCCCGCGCGGGGCGTATTGTGCGCTTTGGCGAGGGGGCGGGTGCGGAGTGCCGGCTGGTGGATTTCAACCCCGGCGATCAGGGCAGCGTTGTTGGCGCAGAGCTTTTCGGCCAGCGGATCGATTACGCGATTGGCGCGCCGGGCAAGCATTTCGCGCTCAATTCGCTGGCGGTTTTATGCGCGCTGCACGCGCTGGGGGTGGAGTGTGCGCAAGCGGTGCAGGCCTTGGCGTCGTTTGGCACGATTGCCGGGCGCGGCGCCCGGGAAAAACGGGGGATTGGCGCTGGCACCTTCACGCTGATCGATGAAAGTTACAACGCCAACCCGGCCTCCATGCGCGCAGCGTTGCAGGTGCTGGGCGCGGCGGCGCGGCATGCGGGTGGGCGGGCGCTGGCGGTTCTGGGCGATATGCGCGAGCTGGGCGCGCAGGAAATTGCCCTGCATGAAGGGTTGGCAACCCCGCTAGAAGCCGAGAACATCGATCTGGTCTTGACCGCAGGGCCCTTGATGCAGGCGCTGCATGCGGTTTTGCCGCCCCATCGGCAGGGGGGAAGCTTTGCCGATTCGGCGCTGTTGGCGCAAGCGCTGCCGGAGCTGCTGCATCCTGGGGATTGCGTGATGATCAAGGGGTCGTTTGGCTCCAAAATGGCGCTTGTGGTAGAGGCTTTGCGCGCCCGTTTCGCGCGGGTAGACGATGCGGGTACCCCAGCGGTATAGAGGAGCGATCGGTTCTTTCTTGCCAAACGTTTTTGGGGCCCATACCCTGCTTTGGTTCCTTGTATTTGTTGCGCTCTCGTTTATCAGACAGTTCTGGGGTATCAGACAGGGTGCTGACGTATATCTTATAGGATCGCGCGATGCTTTATTGGCTCTCGGAATTCAGCGCCAGCTTTGGTGCCTTCAATATTTTTCGCTATATCACCTTCCGGGCGGGCGGGGCGACCGCTACTTCTTTGTTTTTTGTGTTGTTTTTTGGCCCGTGGATTATCAATCTGTTGCGGGTGAAACAGGGCAAGGGCCAACCTATTCGCGAAGATGGGCCAGAAACGCATCTGGTCAAGCGGGGCACGCCGACCATGGGCGGGTTGATGATCCTTTCCGGCCTGATTGTTTCAACCCTGCTCTGGGCCAATCTCAAGAATATGTTTGTATGGGCGGTGCTGCTGGTGACGATCGGCTTTGGGGCGATTGGCTTTTACGATGATTACCTCAAGGTAGCCAAGCAATCGCATAAGGGGTTTTCCTCGCGCGCAAGGCTGGGGCTGGAGGCCGGGCTTGCCCTGCTGGCGGTCTTGCTGATCATGCGCTTGGTGCCGCCGCAGCTGAGCCAAGCGATTGCTGTGCCGGTTTTCAAGGATATTCTGATTAATCTGGGCTGGTTTTTTGCGGTTTTCGGCGCGTTTGTGATTGTTGCTTTCGGCAATGCGGTCAACCTGACCGATGGGCTCGATGGCTTGGCGATCGTGCCGGTGATGATCGCGGCGGGCGCGCTGGGCTTTATTGCGTATCTGGCGGGCAATGCCGCGTTTGCGACGTATCTGCAGATCCATTTCACGCCCGGTACCGGGGAACTGGCGATTGTGCTGGGCGCGGTGATTGGCGCGGGGTTGGGGTTTTTGTGGTTCAATGCGCCGCCCGCGCAGATTTTCATGGGCGATACCGGCTCGCTCGCCTTGGGCGGGTTGCTGGGTACCATTGCGGTGGCGACCAAGCACGAGATCGTGTTTGCGATCATTGGCGGGTTGTTTGTGCTCGAAGCGCTGTCGGTGATCATCCAGGTCCTCTATTTCAAGCGCACCGGCAAGCGGGTGTTCCGCATGGCGCCTATCCACCACCATTTCGAGAAAAAAGGCTGGAAAGAGCCGCAAGTGGTGATCCGCTTCTGGATTATCGCGGTGATTTTGGCGCTGATCGGCCTTGCGACGCTGAAATTGAGGTGAGCTATGATGGCGGCGGCGCATTTTTCCGGGCGCAAGGTTGCGCTGTTCGGGCTTGGCGGGTCTGGCATGGCCAGCGCGCAGGCGCTCAAAGCGGGCGGCGCGCAGGTTTATGTGTGGGATGACCAGCCCCAAGCGCAGGCAAAAGCGCGGGCGGCGGGGCTGGATGTGCACGATCTGCGGGCGCTCGACTGGTCGGGGCTTGCCGCGCTGGTCTTGTCGCCCGGCGTACCGTTTACGCATCCTGAACCGCATTGGAGTGTCAAGCTGGCGCAAGCGGCACAGGTGGAGGTGATCGGCGATATCGAGCTGTTTTGCCGCGAGCGGGCGGCTTTGGCGCCGCAGGCGCTGTTTGTGGGCATTACCGGCACCAATGGCAAATCGACGACCACGGCTCTGGTTGCGCATGTGCTGGCCAAGGCGGGGTTTGATGTCCAGCTTGGCGGCAATATCGGCACCCCAGCGCTGGCGCTGGCGCCGCCGCAGAGCGGGGGCAAGCGCGTGCATGTGCTGGAACTTTCCTCCTACCAGATTGATCTGGCGCCATCGCTGGCGCCAAGCATCGGGGTGTTGATCAATCTGTCGCCGGATCATCTCGACCGTCATGGCAGCATGGCGCATTATGCCAGCGTGAAAGAGCGGCTGGTGCGGGCGGCCGATACGGCGATTATCGGCACCGATGACGCGCATGGCGAGGCGATTTTTCTGGCGCTGGGGCATGCGGGCAAGCCGGTGGTACCGGTCAGCGCGGAAAACCGGCATGCGGGCGGGCTGCATTTCCGCGCCGGGGCGGTGCTGGGGGCCGATGGCGCGGTTTTGGCCAATCTGGACGGCATAACCGCGTTGCGCGGGGCGCATAATGCGCAAAATGCCGCCATGGCGCTGGCGGTGTGCCGTCTTTTGGGCGTGGCGGAGGCTCAAATTCAGGCGGGGTTTGCAAGCTTTGCCGGGCTGGCGCATCGGCTGGAGCAGGTAGGGCGGGTTGGCAAGACCGTGCTGATCAACGATTCCAAAGCCACCAACGCGGATTCGACGCAAAAGGCGCTGGCCGCTTTTGAGCACGGCATTTTCTGGATTGTCGGCGGCAAACCCAAAGCGGGGGGCATCGAGCCGTTGCGGCCTTATTTTCCGCGGATTGCCAAGGCGTATCTGATCGGCGAAGCGGGGGAAGCGTTTGCGCAGACCTTGGCGGGGGCAGCACCGTATGAAATGTGTGGCACGCTCGAAAAAGCGCTGGAAAAAGCGGTTCCAGACGCAAAAACGAGTGAATTTTCGCAGCCGGTAATCCTTCTTTCACCCTCTTGCGCCTCCTTTGATCAGTATCCGAATTTTGAAGCGCGCGGCGATGCGTTTCGGAATTTGGCGCGTCTGTTGCCGGGGTTTGTTCCCTAACCCCGGCGGGATGAAGGGATTGGATATGGCAAGCAGGGCTGAGCGCACTTTTTTGAGCGATTACTGGTGGACAATCGACCGCTGGCTGCTGGGACTGTTTATCGGCTTGATGGTGATCGGGTTTTTGTTCGGGCTGGCGGCTTATCCGCCGGTTGCGGTCAAGCTGGGGTTACCGACCTTCCATTTTGTGCAGCGCCAGGCGATATTTCTGGCGGCGGGCGCAGGGATTATGCTGGCGGCTGGCTTTGGGGGTGTTCTTGATCAGCTTTGCGCTGGTGGTTGCAACCTTGCTGGTCGGCATGGAGATCAAGGGCGCGCGGCGCTGGATCAATCTGCCGGGATTTTCGCTCCAACCCTCTGAATTGCTCAAACCGGTCTTTGTGGTGCTGACGGCCTGGGCTTTTTCCGAGCATGACCGCAACCGCGACATGCCGGCCTTGTGGCTGGCGATCGGCATGCTGCCGCTGGTCGTGGTACCGCTGATCAGCCAGCCGGATCTGGGGCAGACCATTTTGATCAGCGCGGTATGGGGCGGGCTGTTCTTTCTGGCCGGGGTGCATATTTTCTGGGTGCTGGGGCTTATGGGCGGCGGGGCTTTGGGGCTGTTTGCCGCGTATCGGTTTTTGCCGCATGTCACCAGCCGGATCAATCGCTTCCTCAACAAGGAGGGCGGGGATACCTTCCAGACCGATATGGCGCAGGAAAGCATGCTTTCCGGGGGCTGGTTCGGGCGCGGGCCTGGCGAGGGGGTGATCAAGCGCTCGCTGCCCGATAGCCATACCGATTTCATTTTCTCGGTGATTGGCGAAGAATTCGGGGCGATCGCCTGCCTTGTGGTGGTGGCCTTGTTCGCTTTTCTTGTGGGGCGGGCGCTTGTTGTGGCGCGGCGCAACCCGGATCGCTTCAGCCAGATGGCAGGGGCGGGGCTGGCGATGCTGCTGGGGTTTCAGGCGTTGATCAATATGGCGGTTAATCTCAACCTTATTCCGCCCAAGGGGATGACCTTGCCGTTTTTATCGTATGGCGGGTCGTCGCTGTTGTCGGTCTCGTTGAGTGCGGGCATGCTGCTGGCGCTGACCCGCAAGCGGCCCAAAACCGCGCTCGATCAACGCGGGGGAGATTTTGTGCCGCTTTATCCGCGCGCGGGGGACACCCCTCCGGCAACGACGGGCCGTTTGCATGGATAAACAGGTCTTTTGCTTTTGCTGGTTCCAGCAACCACAAAAACGCTATGGGTGAACAAGGTAATGGGTATGCATGAGCCGGAAATTGGCGGTATCGCTACGGATACCGAGGGCAACAGCCTAAGGGCTGGCAAGCTTGTCGTGCTGTGCGCGGGAGGTACGGGAGGGCATTTATTCCCGGCGCAGGCTTTGGCGAGCACCTTGATGGCGCGCGGGTATCGGGTGATGCTGATCACCGATGCGCGGGCGGCGGGCTGGGCGAAACATTTTCCGGGCGAGCGGGTGATTTTGTTGGCGGCCGGTACCACCACCGGGGCGGGGCTTTTGGGCAAGCTGCGCGGTTTGTTTGCGCTGGCGCATGGCTTTGTGAGCGCTGTGCGCGTGCTGCGGGTGCTGCGCCCGGCGGCGATGGTCGGGTTTGGCGGCTACCCGACCTTGCCGCCCCTGCTGGCGGCGCATATGCTGGGCGTGCCGTTTGTGATCCACGAATCGAATGCGGTTATGGGCCGTGCGAATACGCTGCTGGCGCGGTTCGCAGCTCGCCTTGCAACCGGCTTTCCGCTGCAAATGCTCCCGGCGCTTTATGCGCAAAAAACCACGGTAACCGGCAATCCGGTGCGCCCGCGCGTGCATGAAGCGGCCAAAATTCCCTATCCGGCGCTTGATGCGGCGCCTGCACCGCTGCGCTTGGTGGCTTTTGCGGGCAGCCAGGGCGCGCGGGTAATGAGCGAAGTGGTGCCGCAGGCCTTGGCGGATTTGCCGCCAGCGGTGCGGGCACAGCTTTTCGTGACGCATCAAGCGCGTGAAGAGCAGGTGCAGATTGTCACGGTGGCCTATGCGCATGCGGGCATTGCGGCGGATGTCCGGCCGTTTTTCGAGCATTTGCCAGAAACCTTGGCGCAAAGCCATCTGGTGATTGCGCGGGCGGGGGCTTCCACGCTGGCGGAACTGGCGGTGCTGGGGCGTCCGGCGATTTTGGTGCCGCTGCCCGGCGCGATCGATCAGGATCAGGCGCATAATGCGCGGCTGGCGCAGGCGGCAGGCGGGGCGATTGTGGTGGCGCAGGCCGCGTTCACGCCGCCATGGCTTACAAAGACCGTGCAGGATCTGCTGACCGATGCGCAAAGGCTGCCCGCCATGGCAAGCGCGATGCAGGCGCTGGCGGCGCCGGAGGCCACACGGCATCTGGCGGATCAGGTGGAAGGGGTGCTGCACGCTGCTGCTTGAGAGCTGGCACGGGGAATCTGCACAGCGGGGATAAGTGGAAATTCTGCCTGAGATCGGCATGATGCCGGGAACAGGAGAGACCATGACGAGACGACCGCGCCGGAACTGACCTGCCACGGGATTTTTCCTCCAAAAGCGCCTAGAGTCTGGCCTATAGAGA
>CAZGKS010000085.1:0-4717 GCA_964526275.1 uncultured Methylobacterium sp.
CCGGTAGAAGACCAGCCCATCGGCCCAGCCATCGAGCGCAAGGCGTGGATCAAACAGCCGGACTTCCGGCGCGAGGGTATTGACAACAGCGCTGGGAATATAGGGGGGATTGGCGATCACGACATCAAACCCGGTTCGGGCTGTTGTGGCCATGGCCTGCCGGGGCAGGCTTTCTGGAGTGACCTGCCGAGGCAGGCTGTGTGGGGTGCAAAAATCGCCGGGCATAAACCGCGCGCGGCTTTCCAACCCCAAAATTTGCGCATTGGTCTGTGCCTGTGCGCAGGCTTCTGGGGCAATATCGATCCCTAGGCCGGTAGCATGGGGAAGATGGGTGAGCAGCGCCAGCAGAAGCGCACCCGAACCGGTACCAAGATCGAGCAGGGTGAGCGGGGCAAGGCCGGCGGCGCGGGCGCGCAGGGCCGCAAGCACCGCTTCCACCAGGGTTTCGCTGTCCGCGCGGGGGTCGAGCGTTGCGGCATTGAGGTGCAGCGTCAGGCCGTAAAAATCGCGCTGCCCTAAAATGCGTGAGAGCGGTTCGTGCGTCAGGCGGCGTTCCAGCATGGCGTAGAGCGTGGCCGCGTGGGCATCCAGGGGAGCTTGCGGAGCCAGCAGGGCGGTGCCGGGGGCAAGGTGCAAGGCGGCTTCCATGAGCCAGCGCGCCTCGCGCGCGGGGGTGTCGATATGCGCTTGCCGGAGGGCTTGCGTGGCAAGATGCAGGGCGTCAGCGCGCGCTGTTTTTGCCGTGAAAAGCGCCGTTTTGGCGCTCACGCTGTGTCTCCGGCGAGCAAGCGGGCCTGATGATCGGTGATCAGGGCATCGATCACTTCATCGAGCCCGCCGCCCTCGATCACCGCTTCGAGCTTATACAAGGTGAGGTTGATGCGATGATCGCTGATGCGGCCTTGCGGGAAATTATAGGTGCGGATACGCTCGGAGCGATCGCCGGAGCCGACCTGCCCCTTGCGTTCGGCGGCGCGGGCATTGGCGAGGCGCATCCGTTCGGCCTCAAAAATGCGGGAGCGCAAAATCGACATCGCCTTGGCGCGGTTTTTGTGCTGGGAGCGTTCATCCTGCACCACCACGACAATGCCGGTGGGGATATGGGTGATCCGCACGGCGGATTCCGTTTTGTTGACGTGCTGCCCGCCTGCGCCGCCCGCGCGCATGGTGTCGATGCGTAAATCGCTCTCATTGATCGCGACATCCACTTCTTCTGCCAGCGGCAACACGGCAACGGTTGCAGCCGATGTGTGGATGCGCCCGGAGGCTTCGGTATCTGGCACGCGCTGAACCCGGTGGACGCCTTGCTCGAATTTGAGGCGGGCGAACACGCCCTCGCCCTGTACTTCCACGATAACCTCTTTGTAGCCCCCCATCAGGCCGTCAGAGGCAGAAACCAGTTCGGTCTTCCAGCCATGGAGTTCAGCATAGCGCACATACATGCGCAACAGATCACCCGCAAACAGCGCCGCTTCATCGCCGCCCGTGCCCGCCCGCACTTCCAGAATGGCGGAGCGGTCATCGGCCAGATCCTTGGGCAGAAGGGCGATCTGGATGGCCTGTGTGAGGGCGGCAAGATCGGCCTCCAGCCGAGATTTTTCTTCCAAGGCAAAGCTGCGCATTTCCGCATCGGTTGCGTTATCCTCGATCATCGCCCGTGCTTCCTGAAGATCGCTCAAGGCGCGCTGGTAGCGGCGGATCTGGTCGGCGATAGGGACAAGCTGCGCCCCTTCGCGGCTAAGCGCGATCATTTCATCGGGCGTGTTGGCTTGCGCAAGGCGAGCGTTTACTTCCGCCTCCCGCGCAAGAATGCCCTCTAACCGCTCTTGCGGCAATGTGATATCGCTCATCTAACGGGCTTGCTCATTGAAAAAGGAGGGTATTTTAAAAAAGGGGGGCATTAAAACGAGACCTCGCTTTTGGCCGCAAAGGCGCCCAAGGCCGCCCGGATACTCGCAGGGGAGGCCGCTTTGGCCAGCAGGGCTTCCATGCAGGTGCGTAATTCCGCCAGATCAATGGTTCGGACCAGCGCGCGGGTTGGGCCGATATTGGCCGGAGACATCGAAAAATGGGTGAAGCCAATCCCCATCAACGCCAGCGCTTCGAGCGGGCGACCGGCCATTTCTCCGCACAGGCTGATGCGTTTGCCCGCCCGGCCCGCCGCCTCCACCGCCGCCTTGAGCGCGCGCAAAAACGCGATATTGAGGGCATCAAACCTTGTTGCAACGCGCGGGTTTTCCCGATCAACCGCAAACATAAATTGCATCAAATCGTTGGTGCCAATCGAGACAAAATCCACGGCCTCGAAAATCCGGTCGAGATCAAACAGCAAGGCGGGCACTTCCAGCATCACGCCAAGCTGGGTCCGCTTGGGCAGGGGGCGCTTGAAGGCGATATGCCGCGCGACCTCGCGTTTGAACAGGGCGCGCGCGGCTTCCAGCTCCTCCAAGGTGGCAACCATGGGGAGCATGATGCGTAATTCGCGCCCGGCGGCAGCGCTCAACATGGCGCGCATCTGCAGGCGCAACAGGGCCGGGCGGTCGAGCCCGATGCGTACCGCGCGCCAGCCCAAAGCCGGGTTTACCTCTTCGAGTTGGCGCATATAGGGGAGCACCTTGTCGCCGCCGATATCGAGCGTGCGGAACGTGACCGGGTGGGGATCCGCCGCTTCCAGAATCGAGCGATACAACCCTTCCTGCACGCGCGCATTGGGGAGCGAGGGCGAGACCATGAACAAAATCTCGGTGCGGAACAACCCGACTCCCGCCGCCCCGGTTTCATTGAGGTTGGGCAGATCGACCAACAACCCCGCATTCATCTGGATATCGATCGCCACGCCGTCTCTGGTCACGCAGGGCAGGTCGCGCAAGGCACGATATTGCTCCTGCCGACGGGCGCGCAGCCGGGCTTTTTCGCCGTAGGCGGCTTGCACATCCAGCGAGGGGCGCAAGAGCACTTCCCCCGTGCCGCCATCGAGGATGATCGCATCTTCGGGTTCGACAAAGCCGGTAATGCCTTCGACATTGCCAACCGTGGGAATGCCGAGCGCGCGCGCGACAATGGCCACATGGCTGGCCGCGCCGCCTTCCTCCAGAACCAGCCCGCGCAATTTAAGACGCTGATATTCGAGCAGGGCGGCAGGCCCCATATTGCGCGCGACCAGAATGGCGTTTTCGGGCAATTTATCGGTCGCCAGGGTAAAGGGCGTGCCGGTCAGCAGGTGTAGCAGGCGGTTGGCCAGATCATCGAGATCGTAAAGCCGTTCGCGCAAATAGGGGTCGGTCTGGCGCAATAACCGCGCGCGGATGTCCGATTGCACGCGCTCCACGGCTGCTTCAGCGGTCAGGCCGGTGCGGATGGCTTCGTGCAGGCGGCGGATCCAGCCGCGATCTTGCGCGAACATGCGGAAGGTTTCGAGCACATCGACATGCTCCCCTGCGCTGCCAGCCGTGCCGCCTGCCACCAAGGTGTCAATCGAGGCTTGCAAATCGGCCAGGGCGGCGTTGAGGCGGTCTTCCTCGCGCGCGGGGTCATCTGCAATCAGGTTTTTGATCTCGACGCGGGGTTCATGCAACACCACATGGCCAAGGCCGATTCCGTCTGCGATATTCTGGCCCTTGAGCGTGAGCGCGCGGCGCATGGCCGTGCCGCCACTGCCTGCCGGGGTAAGCGCTTCAAGCGCGCCGGAGGCGACCATCTCTGCCAGAACCATGGCGGTGGTTTGCAGCGCTTCGATTTCCTCTTCGGAATAGGCGCGGGCGCGCACATTTTGCACCACAACCACGCCGAGCGCGTTGCCGCCGCGCAAAATCGGTACCCCCAGGAAGGAGTGGTAAATCTCTTCTCCGGTTTCCGGCTTGTAGGAATAGGCCGGGTGATCCTGCGCTTCCGTGAGGGCCAAAGGCTGCGCTTGCCGGGCGACCAGCCCTACCAGGCCTTCATCGGCCCGCATCACCGTGTGGTGGACAGCGGCCAGGTTAAGGCCTTCGGTTGCATAGAGTTCGAGCGTGTTATCGGCCCGTGCGACATAGACCGAGCACACTTCGGCGACCATATTGGCGGCGATCAGCTTGACGATTTTATCGAGCCGAGCCTGGGCACTGGCTGCCTCCCCCATCGTCTCGCGCAATTTGCGCAGCAGCAGACGAGGGCCATTGAGCATCGGGCGCGTCGCCATCGGGTTTCCTTATCTCCCGGAGCCCTCCGCCACCTTGTATGCGGTAGAGCGCGTGCAAAAATGGATCCGGTCTGGCTACAGAACACGCATCGAGAGGACACGTATCACGAAGCGGGGCGTTTACAAACCGGCATTCCTTGGGTGTGCCTTGTCTTGGGCGTTCTTATGCGGCATCCAGCCCATAGAGCGAGTGGAGGGCGCGCACCGCCAATTCGGTATAGGCGGCATCGATCAAGACCGAGAATTTGATCTCGCTGGTGGTGATCGCGCGGATATTGATGCCTTTTTGCGCCAGGGCCGCAAAAGCCTTGGCCGCAACCCCGGCATGGGAGCGCATGCCGATACCGATCGCGGAGACCTTGGCGACATCCTGCGCGCCTTGCAAGGCGGTATACTGGAGCTTGCCGTGCTGGGCTTCGATCACTTTCATGGCGCGGGCGTAATCGGTTGCCGGTACGGTGAAGGTGATATCGGTGGTGGCGCCATCCTCGCTGACATTCTGGACGATCATATCGACCGAAATGTTTTCAGCGGCCAGAG
>CAZGKS010000085.1:4727-8321 GCA_964526275.1 uncultured Methylobacterium sp.
ACCTTGCGCAGGCTGATCTGCTCTTCATCCTTTGAATAGGCGATACCGGTAATAACCTGATTTTCCACGATTTCCTCCTCAGAACAGATCAGAGAACCGGGGCGCGGGGCGGCCGGATCATCAAAGCTGGAGCGCACAAAAGTGGGTACATTGTGCACCATGGCCAGTTCCACTGAGCGCACCTGCAATACCTATCCGCCAAGGGAGTCCATTTCCAGCATTTCTTCAAACGATACTTTATCGAGCCGCCGGGCTTTGGGCACGATACGCGGATCGGTCGTGTAAACGCCGTCCACATCGGTGTAAATGTCACAGCGTTCCGCCTTCAAGGCCGCAGCAAGGGCGACCGCGCTGGTATCAGAGCCCCCGCGCCCCAAGGTGGTGAGGCGGCCGGTGGCCTTATGAATACCCTGAAACCCGGCCATTACCGCCACTTCGCCGCGTTCGGCAAAGGCGTGCAGAATGCCGCTGCCATCGATATGCACAATGCGGGCGGAGCCATGCGCGTCATCGGTCTCAACGGGGATTTGCCAACCTTGCCAGGAGCGCGCCTTGAGCCCGATCGCTTGCAAGGCAATCGCCAGAAGCCCGGAGGTGACCTGCTCGCCCGAGGCGACCACGGCGTCGTATTCCTTGAGGTCGTGCAGGGGGGCTGCGTCCTTGCACCAGGCGACCAGTTCATTGGTTTTGCCGGACATGGCCGAAACCACCACCGCGACATCATAACCGGCTTCAACCTCGCGCTGCACATGGCGCGCAACATTTTGAATGCGCTCGATAGTGGCGACAGAGGTGCCGCCGAATTTCATCACAAGGCGCGGGCGTGCTAGGGTAGACATTCGCGTAGAGATCCTTTGCTCGACAAGCCATCAGGGTGCTATAGGCTATTCTTGTTCAGGGTCAATTCTCCCGCGCGATTCTGGCGCATAAACTGTGCTTTTTCTCGCGCCTGCCAATGGAAAACCGCATGCCAGATACGCCTTCCTCCGCTGCCCCAAAGGGGGCTTTTGCGCCTGCCGATTCTGTGGCGGCTGCGGCGTCAAATTCCCAAGGCGGTGATTCCCAAGATCCCTTGGCGCATGCGGATGTGGCGGAAATCGCCAAATTCAACGCGCTGGCCGAACGCTGGTGGGATGAAAACGGCCCGATGCGCCCGCTCCACCGGATCAATCCGCTGCGATTGGGCTGGATGCGGGGCCATATGCTGGCGCATTTTGAGCGGGTGAACAGCGCGCGGGAGGCTTTTTCCGGGTTGCGCTTGCTCGATGTCGGGTGTGGCGGCGGGCTGGTGAGCGAACCGTTCGCACGGCAAGGTTTTGACGTTACGGGGCTGGATCTGGCCGAAAAAAACATCGCGGCGGCGCGCATCCATGCCGCGCAAAGCGGCGTGCAGGTTGCGTATCGCGTCTGTGCGATCGAGCAGATGCCTGAGGCGCCCAGTTTTGATGTCATCACCCTGCTCGAAGTGGTGGAGCATGTGCCCGATATGCCAGAGATGATCCGCCAATGCGCCCTGCGCCTCAAACCCGGCGGGTTGCTCGTGGCCTCGACGATCAACCGCACGCTCAAGGCGCATCTTCTGGCGATTATCGGCGCGGAATATATTTTGCGCTGGCTCCCCAAGGGGACGCATCAATGGGAGAAATTCGTGACGCCCGTTGAGCTAGGGCGCGCGTTTGAGGGGGCGGGGCTTGCGGAAACAGCGCGCAGCGGCATGGTGTTCAACCCGCTGTTCAACCAATGGAAAATGAGCCCGGATATGGATGTGAACTATTATATGGTGGCGCGCAAACCCCAATAATACCAAAGGTCTTTGAAAAGAACTCTTTGGTATTCGGTGCGACACTATCTTATCCCTTTATAAAAAGGGGCGCGCTTTACGGGGCGGCAAAAGGCCGGGCATGGGCCAGCACCGGCACCCGCGCCCGCACGCGGACCACTTCATCGAGATCGAGCGTCGCGCCGATCACGCCGGGGCTATCTCCGCCCTCCGCCAGCACCTTGCCCCATGGATCGACGATGATCGAATGGCCATAGGTTTCGCGGCCATCCGCGTGCAGCCCGCCTTGCGCGGCAGAAACCATGAAGCACGCATTCTCAATGGCGCGGGCGCGTTGCAGCACCTGCCAATGCGCCTCTCCGGTCTGGCGGGTGAAACACGCGGGGGCGGTGAGCACTTCCGCCCCGCCCTGCGCCAGCGCCGAAAACAAAGCCGGGAACCGCAGATCATAGCAGATCGCCAACCCAATTTTGGCTACCCCCGCCTGCGCCACGACCGCGCAGGGGCCGGGGTTGAAGCGCGCGCTTTCGCGCCAGCTTTCGCCATTGGGGAGATCGACATCAAACAGATGAATTTTATCGTATTGCGTGGCGATTTCGCCCTCCGGACCGATCAGAAACGCCCGGTTGGCGTATTTATCGGCGGTGCGTAAAATCAAGGAGCCCAGATGCAGCCATCGTTTGTGTTGGCGCGCAAATTCACGCGCGCTGGCAAGGGTTGGGTCGTCGGCTTGCTCAAAGCTGTTTTGCGCCAAGGCCTGCGCGTCGCGTTCGCACAGATTGCAAATCTCGGGCGTTTGCACGTAATGCGCGCCCGCGCTGGCGGCTTGTTTGGCCAAATCCAGCATATCGTCGCGGTTTTTTTGCCATGAGCGCGTTGAGCGCATTTGCAGGGCGGCCACTTTCCATTCGCGCATGTCAGGCCCCTTTGAGCATTGCATCGAGCCGCCCGGCGGCTTCAAGTTCGTGCAGATCATCGCAGCCGCCGACAGGCGTTGCGCCGATGAAAATCTGCGGGACCGTGGTGCGCCCGCCTGCCTTGGCGATCATTTCCTCGCGCCGTGCGGGCGTTACAAGAAGATCGATCTCCGTGAAAGCTGCGCCTTTGGCTTGCAGCAGCGCCTTGGCGCGCTGGCAATAGGGGCAGGTTTGTTTGGTATAAATCACAATAGGTTGCATGGATATATCCAACAAAAAGGGCAACGGGTGAACAAACGCTATGGGGAAGGCGCGCTATGGATAAGACGCCCGGCCGTTGTGCGGATCAGTATTTTACATAACTGACGAGCTGCGCATAGCCACCTTTGCGCCCGCCTTCAAAAAATTCTGCGCCCGCGCCGATGCTGACATAAGACCAGCCCAGCGCAATCTCGCTGATCGAGGCGCCGATTTGCGCCTTGCCCCACGCATATTGCAAGGTATGGCTGCGATAGGTGATCTTTTTACCCAAGGAGCCGCTGATTTCCGGCCCAAACCGCCAGTCCTGGCCGGGCAAGGCCATCACCAGCCGCACCTTGCCCGCAACCGAGCGCTCCGCGCCGTCCAGTTGCACAAAGCCGGCTACAGCGCGGAGCAGCGGCCATTCCTTGGGGGTGTTCCACCAGCCCTCCAGCACGCCAAGCGGGGCATAATATGTCTTGTGGCGGAATTTGTCGGCGATAAAATCCGGGTAGGGGATGAAACGCGCTGAAAGACCCGCATAAACGCCCAGCCAAAGCGGGCCAAAGGCGGCTTCCCGCCCCAGCGTCAGGCGTGCGCTATGCGGTTTTATGCCCAGATTCAGAACTTCCGGGTGAATTCTGCCCGAATAAGTGC
>CAZGKS010000086.1:0-8277 GCA_964526275.1 uncultured Methylobacterium sp.
GTTCTGGCCCGTGCCGATGACCGCTTTGGCGCCGATGGAGATTTCCCCCAAGCAGGCCTTTGTGGTTGCCGCCCCGATTGATGGCGTGATCGAGGATATTGTGCTCGCCCCGAATTCTGAGGTCAAAGCGGGCGATGTTCTCATTCGGTATGTTGACACCATTCCGCGCAATCAACTGGCCTTGGCCGAACGGGAGGTCAGCTTGGCGGAAGCGCGCCTGCGCCAGATCCAGCAAAGTGCGTTCATGGATGACAAGGCGCGGCGGGATCTGGCGCAAATGCGCGCCGAACTGGTGCTCAAACTGGCAGAGCGTGATTTTGCGCGTGATACGTTTGAAAAATCGGTGATTCGCGCGCCAAGCGATGGCATTGTTGTTTACAGCGACCGCAAGGACTGGCTGGGGCGCCCGGTTTCCACCGGACAGAGAATTTTGGAAATTGCCACAACCGACGCGTTGGAAGTGCAAGCCAATCTGCCGGTTGCTGAAGTGCTGGACCTTAAACCTGGCAATCATATGCGGATTTTTCTCGATGGATCGCCGCTCAAACCGCTTGCCGCCAAGGTGGTGTCTATGAATCACAACGCCAAGATGGTGGAAGGGCAAGGCTTAAGCTACCGGATTACCGGAATGCTGGAGGAGGGGCAACCTTTGCCACGGCTGGGGGTGCGCGGTACCGCACAGGTTTTCAGTGAAAAAGTGGCGCTTGGTTATTATCTGCTGCGGCGCCCCATCACCTGGCTGCGCCAGAAGGTAGGTCTGTGATGCTTATCGAAGACAAAACAGCCTCCATTATCGTTCCGGCCCTGCGGGAAGACATCCGGTTGTTTCCACATGAGGGCGGCAATGCGTTGATCTATGATCCGATTGCGCATCGCTACCACGAGATTACCGCGCGTATTGCCACCATGCTGACCCATTGGCAGCCCGGTGCGCGGCTCGATGCGCTGGCCGTTCATTTTTCTGCCCTGCTGGGCGAGACGATCACCCATCAGGATTTATTGCCGACCCTCACGCTCTTCGATCAGGCCAATGTGTTTGTCGAACCGCTCAAAGGGTGGAAATCGGTCTTCAAGACCGAACATACCAAGCGGCGCGGGATCACCAATTGGCTGTTGCACAATTATCTGTATTTCCGTTTTCCGCTCATCCACCCGGATGCGTTTTTGCAGCGCACCTTGCCCCACATCGTCCGTCTTGCAACGTCCGGGGCCGCGCGGTTCGGGTTAGGGTTGCTGGCTTTGGCCGCGCTTTATATGGTCTCGCGGCAATGGGACCAGTTCACCCACACGTTTTTGCACTTCTTCTCGCTGGAAGGGGCGGCAGGCTATCTGGCCTCGCTGATCTTCCTCAAGGTGCTGCACGAATTCGGCCATGGCTATATGGCGCGCTATTATGGCTGCCGCATCCCCACCATGGGCGTTGCGGTGATGGTTCTGACCCCGGTCTTGTATACCGATGTCACCGATGCCTGGCGGCTGACCTCCCGCAAGGCGCGCCTGATGATTGGTTCTGCGGGCATGATGGTGGAAATTGTCATTGCCATTATCGCCAGTTTTCTGTGGGCGTTCTTGCCGGAAGGGGTGCTTAAATCGGCGTGCTTTTTTATCGCCACGACCAGTTGGTTGATGTCTATTATGATCAATCTCAACCCGTTGATGCGCTTTGACGGCTATTACCTGCTCGCCGATTTTTGGGGTATTGCCAACCTGCAAAGCCGCGCCATTCGCCTGATGCAATGGAAACTGCGCGAAGTGTTGTTTGCCCTTGGCGAACCTTGCCCGGAAGATCTGCCGGTTGGCATGCATTTCAAGGTGCTTGTTTACGGTGCTGCGGTTGTTATTTATCGTTTCTTCCTGTTCGTTGGCATTGCGGTCATGGTGTATTATGCCACCTTCAAGCTATTGGGGCTGCTGCTGTTTGGCGTGGAAATCTTGTGGTTTATCCTGCGTCCGCTCAAAAACGAATTGAGCGTGTGGTGGGAAAAACGGGAAGCTATTCTGGCGCAGCGCCGCGTGCGGGTTACCAGCGGCCTTGTGCTGGGGTTCATGATGTTCACCCTCATTCCGTGGCCGCACCGCATTGAAGTGCCCGCGGTGCTCGAACCGATTGTCGCCCAGCGCGTGGCGGTGAGCACTCCGGCGCGTATTCTTGCGGTTCATGTCACAGCCGGGCAACATGTCACCGAGGGAGACGTGCTGTTCCGCCTTGAATCGCCCAAGCTGGAAATGGAAATGC
Source organism: uncultured Methylobacterium sp. (assembly GCA_964526275.1). Classification (GTDB taxonomy): domain Bacteria; phylum Pseudomonadota; class Alphaproteobacteria; order Rhizobiales; family Beijerinckiaceae; genus Rhabdaerophilum. The sequence goes on from CAZGKS010000086.1 coordinate 2,237, forward strand.
GCGCGGTCAAGGTAAAGCTCGATTTAGCCGAAACGCGTTATTCCCGCCGGGGTGCCAGCCAGCAGGAGCGCGAATCCGCGCAGGCGATTTTTGAGGAAATCACCAAGCATCGGGAAAAGCTGGCAAGTCTGGAACAATTGCGCGAGGAGCTGGTGCTGCGCGCCAAGGTTTCGGGCACCGTGCGTGATTTGCCGCGCGATCTTCACGCGGATCGCTGGGTTGGGCGCGGCGAGGAGCTGGCCAGCATTGTTGCCTCCAAGGGGCATCAAGTGCGCGGTTATTTACCTGAACTCTACCTTCAGGCCGTAAAAACCGGGGCGGAGGGGGTTTTCATTCCCGATGAACCCTTGCGCAAGACCAGCCCGGTTACGCTAAGCTCCATTGCGGCCAATAGCGCGGCGACCATCGATTTGCCCTATCTGGTCTCGACCCAAGGCGGCCCGATTGCGGTGAACGAGACGCGCGAGAAAGGCGCCCAACCGGTTGAAGCGCAGTATCAGGTGGTGATGCATTCCCCGCCCATGCCGGAAGATCTCCCCGTGACGCGCGGGCTGGTGCGGCTGGAGGCAAATCCCCAAAGCATGGCTATGCGCACCTTCAACCGCATCGCCAGTATTTTGATCCGCGAATCGGGTTTTTAGAGCAATTCCAGCGATCGTTGGAACCGGTTTTGCGTCCGGAATTTCGTTAAAACAAAGAGATAGAGCGTTTCAGGCGATTCAACCATCGCTGTAAACGCTCCAGGATATGCGGTGATAAAGTGGCCTCCCCTTTATCACCGCATGGTTGTCGCAGCCTGCTTTTATCTCCCTACACAAGAACGCGTCTGTTGCTCTTTATGGTTCCATCCAAAGCAAAAACGCTCCGGAATAAAAGGCGGGAGGCGCGTTTGGCCCTCCCCCCTTATCCTTGCCCCTTATCCTTGCCCCACCAGAGCCAGCACCCGTTTGGCCTCGATATAATGCAGCCGTTCGGTCATGCGGCCTTCTACCGTGATCACCCCTGCACCGGCATTTTGCGGGGCTTCAAAGGCTTCAACAATCGCCAAGGCTTCGCGTATCTCGTCATTGCTGGGTGAAAACAACCGATTAGCCGTAGCGATCTGCTCCGGGTGGATGAGCGATTTGCCATCAAACCCCAGAGTGCGCCCTTGAGCGCATTCGGCTTCAAAGCCTGCCAGATCCCCGATCTGGCCATAAACCCCATCGATCACATCCAGCCCGAAGGCACGCGCGGCGAGCACACACTGCGAGAGCGCCTGCAGCAAGGCCAGCCGCGTTGCAGCGCGCGGCAAGCGCATCTCCTTGGCAAGATCGTTCGTGCCCAGCACCAGCGCCCCGCGTGCGCCGCTTTGTGTTGCAAGCTGGCGCGCAATGCCTGCGGCTTCCAAAATGGCTTGCGGGGTTTCCAGCATCAGCCACAGGCTTGTTTTGGAGGTCGCGTAATGGTGCATCACAGCGCTTTGGGCGCGGTGGACATCGGCCGGGGTCCGGATTTTGGGGAAGAGGATCCCATCGGGCTCGCAGGGGAGAACAGCCGCCAGATCGTCGGCCAGCAGATCGAAATCAGGCGCGCTATCCTCGGCAAATCCGTTGACCCGGACCACGCATTCCTTGCCGTTTGCGCCGCCCGCTTCCAGAAAGGCACGGGCATTCTCGCGCGCCTGTCGCTTGCCTTCGGGGGCGACAGCGTCTTCAAGGTCCAGAATGACCGTATCACACGCCAAAGCGGGAATTTTGGCCAGCGCCTTCCCGTTGCTGGCCGGGACATAGAGCACCGAGCGGCGCGGCCGGAAAGCGGGAAAGGGAATATCCTCAAGATTGGCGGCCATTGGTATCTCCCGGAAAAGGCAGCGCATGTGTGCGCCCTTTTAAACCATCCGCGCATGCTTCGCAAAAGCAGGTCTGGAAGCGGGCGCGTTATACTTGGTTGCAAAGCGTGATTTTACCCCAACAGGGCATAAGGTTACGATAAAGATAGGGATGCTGGTTTTTGCCGTTGAGTCGCGGGCAGGTTTGTTCACAAACAAGTGAATTTAAAAGCGCGTGGATTGACAGCAGGATACTCCATCCCAATTTCTCATAGACCGCTTTACCGCTAAAGCGCTTTGCTTTGAAGGCCGATCATGCAGCAAACCACCTTGGCAGATGAAATCCGAATTGAAGGGATTGGTGTTCATTCGGGGGCGCCTGCTTGCGTGGTGCTCCATCCCGCCAAGGCCGATAGCGGTGTTGTGTTTTTGCGCACCGGTTTACGAGACGGCGACAGGCAAGATCTTACGGTACATCAAGATCTTGCCGCGCATCCGGCAGGGGTTCTGCGTCTGCCAGCGCACCCGGCCATGGTGTGCAATACCGATCTTTGCACCGTGATCGGCACCAAAGACGGATATGTTTCCACGATCGAACACCTGATGGCCGCTTTGAGCGCTTTGGGGGTCGATAACGCGGAAATTGAAATCGATGGCCCGGAAATGCCGATTCTCGACGGCTCATCGCGCCTTTTTGTCGAAAAAATCGATTCCGTGGGGCTTAAATCCCTTGGTGTTGCCCGGATGGCGATGCAGGTTCTCAAACCTATTCGGATTGAGGAAGGGGCGAGCGTGCTTGAATTGCTGCCGCATGCGCCTGCCACAGCGCAAAACCCGAGCCAAGCGGGCACTTTCCGGCTGGAGGTTGAGATTGATTTTGAATCGCCCCATATCGGGCGGCAAAGCCACGCGGTCACGTTGTCGCCGCAAGTTTTTCGGGATGAAATCGCCTCCGCCCGCACCTTCGGTTTCGTGTCGGATCTGGAGCGCTTGCGCAAGGCAGGGCTTGGCAAGGGGGCGTGCCTTGATAACGCTGTCGCGTTGGATGAAACCGGCGTGCTTAATCCCGGTGGGTTGCGCTTTGATACCGAATTTGCGCGCCATAAATTGCTCGATTCAATCGGCGATCTGTATTTATGCGGCTATCCGCTCGATGCCGTTTTCCGGGCGTACCGCCCCAGCCACAAGCTCAACGTTGCGTTGATCGCCGCGTTGCTGGCCGATCCAAGTGCTTATGCGCTGGTTCCTGCACAGGCGGCAAGCGGCTTGGTGCACAAGGCAGCATAACCACCCCTTGCCGCAAATCTTCTTAAGCGGGTCTTTTCAAGGGGGTCTTTTCACGTAATGGCCCATAATTCAGCATGGCCCATAATTCAACGCGATCCGATGGGTTATGCTTGCGCTTGATTTTATTTTCTTAGCTTTATTCTTGCTCTTGGTTTTATTTTTGCTCTTGCTTTCTTGTTGACAACGCGTCTTTGGCTGTTGCTGTTGCCGTCAGCATGGCTCCAACAACCGCCAAAACGCTCTCGCCTCACAAGGCTGAATTGATCCATTTGAGCAATTCGCTTTTGGGTAACGCACCGGATTTTGTGGAAGCCAGTTGCCCGCCCTTGAAGATCATCAAGGTCGGGATCGAGCGGATCCCGTATTTGGCGGCGATATTCTGGTTGTCATCGACATTCACCTTGGCGATGGTTACCTTGCCGTTCAGCTCCTGGGCAATTTCTTCCAAAGCCGGGGCGATCATGCGGCATGGCCCGCACCAAGGGGCCCAAAAATCTACAACCACCGGCACATTGGCGCCAATCACATCGGTATCAAAACTAGCATCGGTTACGGTTTTGGTGTTGTCCGCCATTGGGCTCTCCTCAAATCTGCTTTGTACGAATATGTTCACTGCGCAAGCGAAGTGCAAGGGGCAAAGCGTCACCCATATGCCTTCTACACAACCTCCACCAGTTCTCCGGTGTGTGTGAACAGAATCGCGCCCGCAATGGCATGGTTGGGATAGAGCTGCTGCAACAGCCGGGTGTAAAACCGCATTTGCTGCACAAAGGCTTCCGGCATGGGGCCTGCCGACCGCATGGTTTTGAAATCCACCGCCAGCACGCGTTCTTTGGTGACCAGCAATCGGTCTATCCGCCCGGAAGCATAGGCCATACCGCCATTTTCCTGCGGGATCAGGCCGGCAATCGCCACTTCTGCCTGGCCGTGCGCGAATAGCTCGCTTAAATCCGGTTTTGCCAGCGTATCAACCACCCCGGCTACCAAGGCGTGCCTTTGGGCCTGCGATAAATCGGGCAAGGCTGTACGGAGCATCACCTCGCCAAGGCGCATGCGATCGTGCGGGGCAGCATCGGGCAGTTTCTCATAAAGGCTATGCACTGCCCGCCCGCGCCTACGGGATTCGTGCCCGAAAAGCGCTTGTTCAGAGGCCCGTATTGGGGCGGTATAGGGCGTTTTTGCCTCGATATAAGGCGTGCGCACCCAATCGGGCAGGGGGGGCGCGGGCGTTGTCGGGGCGCTTTTCTGGCGGTGTGGTTCAGAGGCAGGCAGGGCGGACCGGAGCCGCCGCAGTTTGCGCAAGCCATGCCGGGTTTCAACCGTTTCAACTGGATGATCCGCCAGCGCCACTTGCGCCATTTGCAACCAAGAAAGCCGCATCGGATCTTCCGGCATGCTTTCAACCCCGCTGGCAATTTCTGCTTTGGTGCGTTTGCCGCGCAATCCACACAGATACAAGCGGTCCGAGGCGCGGGTCATGCCGACATAAAACAGCCGCCGGTTCTCGCGCCGCTCCTTGTGTTCGTTTTCTTCGCGCAAGCGGGCCAGAACCGGGGGCTCATCGGCGCGTTTGCCCGCAAAGAGGAGCCTTGCGACGCCTGTTGCTTCGCGCTGCACCATGACCGGCGTTTCTGCGGCATTGCCGCCTGCAAGATCAACCAGAAACACGATCTTTGCCTCAAGCCCCTTGGCGCCGTGTACGGTCATGACCCGCACGCCGGTATCCCCTTCGGCCAGCTCGCGTTTGATTTCATCCTCGCGCGCCCGTTGCTGGTGCACAAAGGCAAGCAGGGAAGAAACTCCTTCGCGCTCGGCTTCCTGCGCGGCCAGTAAAAACGCATCCAGCGGATCGCCTGCATCGGGCCCAAGGCGTTCCAGCAGGGCTTTGCGCGCCGTTTTGGTTGCATCCTGCGGCGCGGGCGCGCTTAAAATCTGCGCAAAAAACGCAAAAGGCCCGCTGGAGCGCGCCTGTTGTGCCCATTGTGCCAGAATATGTGCAAAGGCTGTGTATTGTTTATCGGCCGCCAAGGCTTGCCAGAGCGTTGCCTCCCGATACCGGGCCAGCGCTTCCAAAGCGGGGTCATCGAGCCCAAATAACGGCGATTTCAGCGCGCAGGCCAAAGCCAGATCATCCCGCGGGCATAAAACCGCCTCCGCCAGCCCCAACAGATCATCGATCACCGGTTCGGTTTGCAGTTTAAGCCGGTCCGCGCCCGAGACCGGCACCGCCCGATGCCGAAGGGCCCGCAAAATCGCGCGCGAGAATGCCCCCCGTTTACGCACCAGCACCAGAATATCGCTTGCCTGCACCAGCGCGCCGCTTTCCAGATGCCGCTCCCCCTGCTTGAGCCAGCCTGTGATCTGATCGGCGATCCGGTCTGCCAGAACGATAGGGGGGCGCGGAATGCGCGGCGCTTCAGGGCTTTCCGGTTCTTGGCTTTCCGGTTCTTGGCTTTCCGGCTCTTGGCTTGCCGGTTCTTGGCTTTCAGTTTCCTGGCTTGCCGGTTCGGGCCGTTCGGCATCCCAAATCTCGACATAACCTGGATAATTTCCGCGTGCGGCGAGGTGATGCACGGCGGCTCCTCTGGCGCCCAGGCCTTCGCGTCGCTCTGGCGTTGCGAAGACCTTATCGACAAAAGCAAGCACATCGGCACTGGCGCGGAACGAGGAAACCAGTTCAACCGGCTTGGCAATTGCGTTGGGCAAGGGAGCTTTGGCACCAAAATAATCCCGGGTTTGCTCAAAAACCGCGGGGTCTGCGCCTTGAAACGAATAGATGGATTGTTTTTCGTCTCCCACCACGAACAAGGTCCGCGTGCGCTGGCTGCGCCCTTCGCCTGCAAAGAATTCATCGCTGAGCGCGCGGATAATATCCCACATTTTTGCAGGTGTATCTTGCGCTTCATCGACCAGAATGTGATCTATGGCGGCATCGAGCTTGAAT
>CAZGKS010000087.1:0-2491 GCA_964526275.1 uncultured Methylobacterium sp.
CCAGGGTGAGGCCCAGCCATTGCGCTTCGGGCGGGGAATCGGGCAGGGCGTGAAATCTGTAACGCGCCTGCACGCGGCCGCTGGCTGAAATGTCCAGATCCGCATCGCCTGCCAAAACCCGGATGGCTCGCATAGCGCTGACGGTTGCGTGCGCTGTGGAAGAAGCTTGCGCAGGGCTGGCAGGCTTTTGGCTGGCAGATGCAGGCGCTTCCGGTTGGGCTTCGGGAGCTTCCACCAGCCCGGCACCATGGCGCAGGGCCAAACGATACGTCTCGCCCATCTGTTGAGAAAGTTGCACCACAACCCGTGTGCCGACCGGCATATCGATCTGCTGGGCGGGCGGTACGGAAAAAAACACCACCGGACGCCCGGTATAAGCTGGAGGTTCAAGCCATAGATCCAGCCGAGGCGGCGTAGTGGCGGCCAAAAGGGCACCGGGCGTCAGTGCCGCATGGAGCCTTGCGGTTTTGTCGTGCCCTGCAGCATAGGCGCTGGCGATCACCGCTACCGCGATCAGTATCCGCAGGCTGTAAGGGTCACGCGCAGCAAAGCCAGTGGTCAGTGTGGGCACCTTAAGCGCGGCAAGACGCTGTTCAGCTTGGGCAAGATGCCGTTGCCACAGGGCCTGCGCAAGCGGATCGTGAACGGTTGGTTGATCGGCCAGGGTTGCCAGCGGTGCGTGCAGCCCGGCATTGAGCGCATCGAGCCGGGTATCCACCTGCGCAGGGCTAGGCCAGCGCGCATGCCGCCACCGCCAGAGAATGCCCCCGCCTGCTGCGATAAACAGCCCCAGAACCAGCCAATGCCCCCAAATGCCCAGTACACCCAGCACACCCGAAAACGCCGCTGCCACAAACAGCCCCGCCAGCATTGCCAAGGCGAGCACGGGCGGGCCGAAGCGTTCCAACAGCATCTGGAAGCGCAATTTTGCACGCAAGCGCTCCAGCCGATCAGGAAGGCGGAGCGCATGCCAAATCACGCGCAATCGGGAAAAGAAAGGCGGCACCATGGCCCAAGCCTATCGTATCGCCCTCAAAAGGGAAAGAGTGCCCCTGAACCAGCTTGCGTTTTCAGCCTGTGTTTCAAGAAAAGGCCTTGCGCGTGTGCTTTGGGCGCAGATGTTTCCTTTGGTTCAAAGCAAGCTACCAACATCAAAAATGATTTTAAAACAAATCGCTAGAGCAATTCCAGCGATCGTTGGAACCGGTTTCGTGTCCGGAATTGCGTTAAAACAAAGAGATAGAGCGTTTCAGGCGATTCAGCCATCGCTGGAAACGCTCCAGGGTCAGTTGCAGTCCGTAACGACAACCTTGCAGGTATCGTGGTCGCACCCAGCAAGCGCTTGCGTTTCAGCGGTCTTTTTGGTGGCCGCCTTGCCCCAGCCGCCGCCAACCTTGCTGGCCGCATAAGCCCCGCATTGTTGATAGCTCACGACAACCTTGCATTCCTTACCGCCCGCTTCCTTGCAGAATTTCTGGGCGTTGCCCTTGGCTTCATCTTCATCGCTGCCGCCGCCAATACCGTAATAGGGCGAGCGATCCACCTTTTCGAGATCAATGGAAATGGCACCCCAATCATCGGCCAGAGCCGCCGTTGCGCCCAAAGGCAGAGCCAGCAACAAGGCAGCCAAACCGGCAGCGCGATAGGTGAAACGATGGGCCACAGCAATCTCCGAAAAAAGCATCGAGGGCAAAATGCCCAAGCGGCACAAGCGCCGTCCTTATGGCAATTGCGCATGCTTTGCTGGCCAGGTCAAATACCGATCCGCGCTTCCGCTCGATTTATTTACGCACGCACAGTACCTTGGCCGCGCACGCGATAATGGAAGCTGGTGAGCTGTTCGAGCCCTACCGGCCCGCGCGCATGCATGCGGCCGGTCGCGATCCCGATTTCCGCCCCAAAGCCGAACTCACCGCCATCGGCAAATTGGGTGGAAGCATTATGCAGCACAATCGCGGCATCCACCTCGCGTAAAAAGCGCTCGGCCACGCCCTCATTGGCCGTGACAATCGCCTCGGTATGGTGCGAGCCATAGCGCGCGATATGGGCGAGCGCATCCTCCAGCCCGTCAACGCATCGGATCGCTAAAATCGCCTCAAGATATTCGGTGGCCCAATCGGCCTCACTGGCCATCACAACCCCCGCATCAAGCGCGCAGATTGCCGCATCGCCGCGTAACGCGCAGCCCTTTTCGCGCAAGGCAGCCAAAATCGGCGGCAGATGCGAGGCCAGAACCGCCTTATCGATCAGCAGGGTTTCAGCCGCCCCGCACACGCCCGTGCGGCGCATCTTGGCGTTGAGCGTTATGGCCAGCGCCATGGCAGGGTCGGCATCGGCATGGATATAGACGTGGTTATTGCCCTCCAGATGCGCAAAAACCGGCACCCGCGCCTCGTTTTGCACGCGCGCCACCAAGCTTTTGCCCCCGCGCGGCACCAGCACATCCATCGCCCCTTTAAGACCAGAGAGCATGAGCCCGACCGCTTCCCGA
>CAZGKS010000087.1:2501-8154 GCA_964526275.1 uncultured Methylobacterium sp.
GGATAGCCTCTACCGGCGCCCCGGCCGCGCGCAACCCTTTGACCAAAGCGGCGTGCAGCGCCTTGGCGGAGAGAAGCGCGCCAGACCCCGTGCGCAGCAGGCACGCATTGCCCGCCTTGAAGCACAAAGCCCCCGCATCTGCCGTGACATTCGGACGGCTCTCGAAAATCACCCCGATAACCCCTAAAGGCGTGCGCACGCGCTCAAACTTCAAGCCGTTGGGCTGCGTCCATTGCGCCATAACCGCCCCGACCGGGTCCGGCAGCGCGGCAATCTCTTCCAGGGAAACCGCAATCGCTTCAACGCGCGCAGGCGTAAGCTTCAACCGGTCGAGAAACGCGCTGTTCTGGCCGCTTTGCTCCGCCAGCGCGTAATCTTGCGCATTCGCCTCCAAAATAACCGCGCAATCCGCGCGCAGCGCCGCGGCTGCGGCCATCAAGGCGTTATTTTTCTGCGCGGTTGGCATCAAGGCCAACGCCCGCGCCGCCGCCCGCGCCGCCCGCCCCATCGCCAGCAGATCCGCCTCAAGACGCGGTGTGGCAGCGCTTGATTTCTGCGCTTCGAACCGAGCGTCCCCCGCATAAGAGGACGAAGAGGCAACAGGGTTGGTGGTCATGCATCACGCTCCGGAACAGGGGGGAGATGTTCCGCGCTCCCGCTTTGGGCCAGCACCAGATCATCCCGATGGATCATTTCACTGCGGCCTTCATAGCCGATCAACCGGGCAATGTCGCCACTGGCGCGCCCGGCAATGCGCAGCGCATCAAGCGCATCATAGGCGATCAGCCCGCGCGCGACTTCCGCCCCGTCGGGCCCGCGCAGCACCACACAATCCCCGCGCGCAAAGCTCCCTTCCACCCCGCAAACCCCGGCGGGGAGCAAGCTCTTGCCGCGCTGGATAGCCCCAACCGCCCCGGCATCGAGCTTGAGCGTGCCGCGCGGCTCCAATGTGCCGGAAATCCAGCGTTTACGCGCGGTAACCGGGGTCGATGGCGACAAAAACCACGTGCATCGTGCGCCTTCTTCCACCGCCCGCAACGGGTGAAGCCGTGTGCCATTGGCGATCACCAGATTAGCGCCGCCAATCGTGGCGATTTTAGCGGCCTCTATTTTGGTCATCATCCCCCCGCGCGAAAGCTCCGAGGCGGCCCCCCCCGCCATCGCCTCGATTTCCGGTGAAATCTGCGCCACAAGCGGCACGAACCGCGCCTGCGGATCCTTTTGCGGCGGGGCGGTGAACAACCCATCAATATCGGAAAGCAACACCACGCAATCGGCCGAGGCCATGGTGCCGACCCGCGCCGCCAGCCGGTCGTTATCCCCATAGCGGATTTCTGCCGTCGCCACGGTATCATTCTCGTTGATCACCGGAATAGCCCGATGCGCCAGCAACGTGCCCAGGGTCGCGCGCGCATTGAGATAGCGGCGGCGCTCCTCGGTATCGCCATAGGTCAGCAGAATTTGCGCCGCCGTAATCGCGTGATCCGCCAGTTTTTCTGCCCAGACCCGCGCCAGCGCGATTTGCCCCACAGCGGCGGCGGCTTGCGCTTCCTCCAGCGCCAAGGTTTTGTGCTTAAGACCCAAAACCTTGCGCCCCATGGCAATCGCGCCCGAGGAAACCACCAGCACATCCACCCCGCGCGCATGCAACGCGGCGATATCTGCGGCCAGCGCGGCAAGCCATTCCGCCCGCAAACCGCCCGCCTGGTCCACCAACAGCGATGAGCCAACCTTGATCACAAGGCGCCGGGCAGAGCGCAAACTGGGCGCACCCTCCGCGCGCAGATCAGAGGCAGGGCTTAAGGCTGCCATGACCGGGCGGTCTCCGGTTGCTCACCAAGCCGTGCGGTATCGATATGGCCCAACAAGGCATGCAGGGCGGCATCGACCCCCTCCCCGGAAACAGCGGAAAGCTTGAGCGGGGTTTGCCCGCAAGCCCGCTTGAGACGCGCAAGCTGGGTTTTGAGGGTTGGTGCATCCAGTGCATCCATTTTGGAAAGCACAACAATTTCGGGCTTTTCATCGAGCCCATGGCCATAGGCCTCAATTTCGCGCCGCACGGTTTTATACGCCTTGCCCGCATGCTCGCAGGTGCCATCCACCAGATGCAGCACCACCCGGCAGCGCTCGATATGGCCTAAAAACCGGTCTCCCAGCCCATGCCCCTCATGCGCGCCTTCAATCAAGCCGGGAATATCGGCCAGCACAAATTCGCGCCCGGTAACCCGCACAACCCCAAGGCCGGGATGCAAGGTTGTAAACGGATAATCGGCGATTTTCGGCTTGGCGGCGGTTGTTGCCGCCAAAAAGGTCGATTTGCCCGCATTGGGCAAGCCGACAAGCCCCGCATCCGCGATCAGCTTCAGCCGCAACAGCAAGTTGCGCTCTTCGCCCACCTGACCAGGATTGGCATGGGTCGGCGAACGATTGGTGGAAGTGGTAAAATGCAAATTGCCAAAGCCGCCATTGCCCCCTTTGGCGATCCGGATACGCTGGCCAAGCGCGGTCAGATCAGCGATCAGGCTTTCATCTTCGGCATCAAAAATCTGCGTGCCGACCGGCAAGCGCAGCACCACATCGGCCCCCTTGCCGCCTGCCCGGTTGCGCCCCATGCCATGCATGCCAGTTTTGGCTTTGAAATGCTGCTGGTAGCGATAGTCGATCAGGGTGTTGAGCCCATCCACGCATTCCGCCCAGACATCGCCGCCCTTGCCGCCATCCCCGCCATCGGGACCGCCGAATTCGATGAATTTTTCACGACGAAACGAGACCGCGCCAGCACCGCCATCGCCCGAACGAATAAAGATTTTAGCTTGATCCAGAAATTTCATGGCGTTCTTGTACCGTAAATAGCCCGCTTGGCAACACACAGATGGTTTGTTTGTTGCGCAAAACCGTTCATAGAGCGCAGCATATCCGCAACATGGTAATTCATACGCTCCACCCAAAAACCCTCCACTCAAGGGGCCGCCCAACAGGCCGCCCGCATGCAAGTCTCCCGTGCCCCCCAGGCTCACGCTGTCAACGGCAGAGCCCCCGCAACAACAGGAAGCGCCGTTTTTGCCGCCCGTTCCGCCGCCCAATCCGTGCGGGAATACCCGAAAAGCAAAGCAGGCACGGTCTCTCCGGTTAAGCGGGCGCATCCTGTAAGGCCGAGTTCCCTAAACCCCGCCCCCATCAAAACCTTGGCGGAGGCGTGGTTGCCCTCGCGCACCTGCGCCTCAATACGGGCGATAGAGGTGTAAAGGAACACCGCTTCAAGCACGCTGGCAAGAGCTTCCGCCATCCGCCCCTCCCCGCGATGCGGATTGCCCAGCCAATAGCTCAAGGCCAGCACGCCCTCCCCCGCCCCCTGCAGTTCGATCATCCCAATCGGCAGATCCGGATTTTTGCGCGTCGTGATCACCAACGCAAGCCCGGTCCCCTCAAAATTGCGGATACGCGCAGCCAGCACGATCTGCATCGCCCCCTCGGGGGTCAAGGGATGCGGGATATGCGCCATCTGATCGCTCAGCGCCTTTTCACCCGCCAACAGGCGGATGGCAGGCGCATCGGCCGCGCGCGGCCAGCGCAAAAACAGCCGCCGGGTTTCAAGCGTGAGTACATCATCGGTAAACAGATCCGGAAAAATCGGCCTGGAAGCCGCCAGAACCTGTGCCGCACCGCCGAGGGCCAACAACCCCGTCTTTACGGGTGAAGCCTTGGGGGAGGAATTGGGGGAGGAATTTTCAGGTACCCCATCCACAAAATAGGAATCCATGCGCGTGGTCTCTCTGCCGCAATAAAAAAGGGAGGCCGGGGTGCCTCCCTGATTGATCGGGCTTTCGCCTGCGCTCATTCGCCGGGAGGATAAAACCCCGGCGATGGAACTCGCCGGTTATTCTGCTGCCATAGGGGCCATAACATTGACGTATTGGCGCGGGCCTTTTTGTTTAAAGACAACGGTGCCATCACATTTGGCAAAAAGGGTATGATCGACCCCCATACCGACATTGGTGCCGGGATGCCATTTGGTGCCCCGTTGACGGACAATAATATTGCCGGCGAGCACAGCTTCGCTGCCGAATTTTTTAACGCCAAGGCGCTTGGAATGCGAATCACGACCATTGCGCGATGAACCGCCAGCTTTTTTGTGAGCCATGAGACTCTCCTGTTGTTATGCGCCGACCTATAACGGGGCACGGCAAACCTTAATGCGCCAAGAACCCACGCTGATTTTGAAACTCAAGCGTGAGTGTATCGGCAATCCAATCGATTTTCAAGTGAAATACTGCGCAAAAATACACCGCAGCAAACCGCTTGAAATTCAAGACCAAAAGTGCAGCGGGGGCCGTACAACCGCCCCCGAAGCCTTAGATCAGAAGGCTTCCAGCAAACCGCATTCTGATCTTGTCTTTTTAGAGTCGCATGCTTTTTTGCGATAAACTGGCTTCCACTTTATCGCCGCACGCTCTCCTGCAAAAAACTCACAGATCCTTGCCGGAGGCAAGCTCTGCCTGATCTGCCTTGGCGCGCGGCGGTTTGCCTGCCAGCAATTCCTTGGCCTGCTCCACCCATTCCTCGCGCTTGGCACGCCCGCGCAACGCCAACTCGCCATCCCATTTTTCGGCGGCAGCCTCATCCCAAGCCGCGATCTGCGACCAGGTCGTGATACCGGCAGCCCGCAATTTCTTCTCGATGGTCGGGCCAATCCCGGCAATCAGGGAAAGGTTGCTCTCATCGCGCGCGCCGCCTGCTGGCGCCATAGCCGCCGCAATGGCGGTTTCAGCGCTCGGCACAACCGTCTTTTTGCCAGACGGCTTCTGGCCAGGCAGCACAATTTCATCGATCCGCACGCAGGAAAGGTGCTGACGATGGCCTTTCTTGCGCTTGGAATTCTGGCGGCGACGCTTCTTGAACGAGATCACCTTGGGGCCACGCGCCTGATCGATGATTTCGCCAACAACGCTGGCGCCTGCAATAAACGGCGCACCAAGCGCCCCTGTAGCGCCCGAAATCATAAGTACTTCACCAAAAGAAACCGTGTCTCCTTCGGTGCCCGGAAGGCGCTCAATGGTAATAACCTGCCCTGCCGTGACGGTATATTGCTTGCCGCCGGTTTTGATAATCGCAAACATCTTCTTAATCCTTTCACCATCTCGGAGCCCCAAGGCCACCGGAAGGTCTTTTTGTTGTTTTTGGCATGCAGGCCTGTTGTAATCTGCCGGTGCGATCCCGCTTGTATACGGAACCTTACACCCCGTGGATCTTGCCGTGGATCTTGCGGCCAAACTGCCCGTAAAACCCAAACCCGCACAGCACGCAGCCTTTTGGCCACGATGCGCGTTTCGCATGCGCCAGACCAAGGTGTTTGTCAAGAATTTCTTGCCGCGTATTATGGTTAAGGTTCTCAACGAATAAAGGCTGACATTTCAAACATCCCCGACACATTCCCAGAAAAACCGTGCATGAACCCGCAAATACATCCTGCTTTCTAAAACTATCGCTCAGCGATGCGGTTGAACGCCAAGTTTATGAGGTAAATTTCTGTCTTTTATTAACATTAATTTACGGAGGGAATTGCTCAATACCCCGAAAACAATATAAAATCACGGCACGCTAGAGCAGAATCCGATCAGGTTGCATCGTACCCTGCGGCGGTGAAGTAGTTGGC
>CAZGKS010000088.1:0-8139 GCA_964526275.1 uncultured Methylobacterium sp.
GCGGCGCAAACGCATAGCTGGCAGCAAACTCGAGCCGTGCATAGGGCGCAAGGCGATCAAGACCGCCTTCAGAACTCCAGCGCTCCCCCACCAGCACCAAGCTGGGCGAAAACCGCCATTGCGCATTGACGGTATAATCCAGCGCAAGACGCCCCGAATGGTCCGGGCGCCTTGCCAAAGGCTGATTTGTCGTGAGGTTACGCGCTTGCAGGAACGTATAATTTGCCTGCAGCATCAGCCGATTGGGGATCAGTTGCGCCTGTCCTTCCAGCTCCAGCCCCGCGCTTTGCGCGCGCTCAATGTTCACATAGCATCCGAAAGGTTGCGTCGGCAGGCACGCCGCTCCCCCCGTCCAGCCGATCAGATCGCGCGAGCGCAGCACGAAAGCGGTGGCGGAAACCTTCACTCGCCCGCCATACAGGCTTTGATCGAGCCCGAAATCTGCGCCGAGCGAATGTTCCGGCGTCAAAGCGGTGCGGCCTTCATAGCCGCCGAACCGTTGGAACAAGGTCGGTGCTTTGGCACCACTGCCCGCGCTCAGGCGCCATTTGCTCCCTATCTCCTCGATACGGTAAGCCAAAGTTGCCCGCGCGGTCGGGAAGGTCTGTTCCCCCACGTGATCAAGCCGCCCCCCAAGCGTGACATCGAGCCGTTCTGTCACCGGTGCCTGCCAAAGCGCAAAAGCGGCGTGGGTATCCTGGGTTTTATCGATTGTTTTTGTGCGCGGAACGGGGAAAGCCCCGCCATATTCCTCATAGGTTACGCTGCCCTCGCGCTCAAACCGCAGCCCGAAAAGGGCGCTGCCGAGCTGCTCGAACGCATAGCGGCCCTGATATTCCGCGCCCATGCGGCGGCCATAATACTCATAACCGGCAAAATCGGGCGTGTAATCCTTGTCCTTGCGAAGGCCATAGCCGGAAAACACGCTCGCCTCATGCCGCCACGGCGTATCGGGCGGGGCATAAAAGGTCTTTATATAGGTGCTTTGCATCAAGCCGCGGGTGTGGCTGGCCGAATCCGGAGGCGGACCATAAAAATAATCGTATTGCGTGCGCGATAGCGTGAGCAACCCGCCTGCCTCCACCCCAAAACCGCTTGGCGCCCGATACCCCAGCCGCGCATGCACGCTCTGGCGCGCCGCGCCATCGCGGTCGAGCGGTCCATAAAGGCGTTCGAGCGATTTGATCCGGTAGCCATAGCGCGAAAACCCGTCGGTATTCTGGCTGGCAATGCCAAGCGCGTAATCCCAGCCATCCTTGCGGCCATAAACCCCGCCTGAAGCGTTGAGCGTGCCATAACGCCCACCCTCGATCTGCATGAAGCGCGTGGCAGGCCCCGTGCCCCGCCGGGTAAGAATATTGATCACCCCGCCCGTGGCATCCGAGCCATAGAGCGCGCTTTGCGGCCCGCGCAAGATCTCGATCCGCTCGATCAAGCCAACCGGGATCTGCGCAAAATCGAACGCGCCGCCGGGGCTGGTCGGGTCATTGACGCGCACCCCATCGATCAGCACCAAGGTCTGGCCAGAGGCCGCGCCGCGTAAAAACACGCTGGTTTGCCCGCCCGGCCCGCCCATTTGCGCCACCGAAAGACCGGGCACCTGCCGCAACGCATCGGCGACCGACCCCTGCCCGGTGCGGGCCAGCGTATCGCGGTCAATCACGCTGATCGCACTGCCTGCCCGCTGGAGCGAGCTTGCTTCCCGATTGGGGGTAAGAACCAGTTCCAGCCCCTGTTGCGCCAGGGCATTGGGCGCAAAAAACACCGTTTGCACGGCAAAAAAAGCCGCCGCAACGCTCAAGCACGCGGCAAACCCGGCCGCAGTTTTACACCGACACATGACTAATCACCCCTCTGGCCCGCCGCCAGCGTGTTAAAACCATGCGATCGGCCGGTCTCCTGGCTCACGGCTCAACGTGCGCGCCGCCTTCCAGGGGAAACCCGTGGCATAAGGCGCGAACTAACCGCTTACAGTTGCGGGGGCAGCAAGGGCATTTCACCCTTTTCCCGTTTCACCCCCAAAGGGGCACCGAAGGCACGCGCACAAAAGCACAAAGCCCACGCGCTGCCAAGCCGGACGATGGATAAAAAACGCAAGGCTTGGGTAAAGGCCCGGCAACAAGCCGATTTATCGTGGAAAACAACAGGGTAATGGCGGCTTTCGCACGCGCGGCCCTTGCCGAAGGCGCACAAAGCGCACAAGCGCAGCGAAGGATCGGGGAGCTATCCGACGAGGAACCCAAGCAGGTTTTGCTTGAAACATCGGGCAGGTCCCCGCATAATAAGTCCCCAAATAAAGCGTATGAAACTAGGGTCAGGACTCCTTATCGTGGATTGTTGGCGTGATTTTGGTGAGCAAAAGGACAGGAAAAGCCCGAAAAGCGTGCCCCATGGCACGGTTGAGGGGTTTGACGTATCCGTTTGCCGCCAAAATCGCGTCCGGAGGATTGCGAGAAAAGGAAAGAAAAAACGCCCTATAAACTTGTAAAATAAGGGATATTCTTTCTTTTTCGATGCGACCAACCTTCCATGTTTAATGGGTCTTGACCCTAGATACAAGAGGCATCCCATGGCCGAAATCGTGCTCGACCTGATCGGGTTGCACTGCCCTCTCCCCGCGCTCAAGACCCGCAAGCGGCTAAAAGAAACGGCAGCGGGCAACACGCTGGTTGTTACCTGTTCCGACCCTTTGGCAGAAATCGATCTGCCCAATCTGGTGCGGGAGACCGGCGATACCTTGGTCGCACACAGAAAATTCTTCTGTGAAACAGGCGCTTTGCGGCTGGAATTTCACATTCTTAAAGCGTAATGTGAACTTCTATCTTCTTGCAGCGCACGTTCCAGAATTCCGTTCATTGTGCGCGGAAACCCTGATAAAAGCCTTCAACGTCTTGCAGCTTGCCGCCCTGTCTCTCTCCTTGGCGCCCAACACCATACCGCAGAGCACAGATCAGACTTCAACGGTTTCACCATGACATCTGCCCCTTTTATCCCGCCTTATGCTCCCGTGAACGCCCCCTCCCCCTTGCGGGATGGCGCAGCGCCCCTGCTTGGCTTTGCGCTTCTGGCCGCGTTATGCCAAGAGGTCGGCGGCTGGCGCTATGCCCTGCTCGCGGGGATCGGGTTATTTGCCGGGTTGGCGCTGTATCATGCCAGTTTTGGCTTCACGGCCGCCTGGCGACGCTTTCTGCAAGAGCGCAAAGGCGTTGGCTTACGCGCGCAGCTCCTCATGATCGCGCTGACCAGTGCGGTCTTTTTACCCCTTCTGGCGCTGGATGACGTGTTTGGCCGTCCGGTTTCCGGCTTTGTCTTTCCGATTGGCGTGGCGCTGATTACCGGCGCGTTTTTATTCGGCCTTGGCATGCAGATTGGCGGGGGGTGTGCTTCTGGCACGCTGTTTACGGTAGGCGGCGGCTCTGCACGCATGGTCATCACGCTGGTGTTTTTTATCGTCGGCTCCACCTTGACAACCGCCTATTCCGATTTGTGGTTCGCCTGGCCGAAATTCGATGCGATCTCCTTGGTCGATGAACTGGGGTGGCCGGGCGCCTTGGGGGCACAACTGGCTGTGCTGGCGCTGCTCTATGTGGGGGTGCAATCCGCAGAAAAGCGGCGTTTTGGCACGCTCGTGCCCTTAATGTCGCCCAAAACGCAGTGGATCACAGGGCCGTGGGCGGTTTTGATCGGCGCGCTGGCTCTGGCGGCGGTCAATATCGCGGTGCTGCTCACGATCGGGCGACCATGGGGGGTTACCAGCGCTTTTGCGCTCTGGGGCAGCAAGATCACCGCGTTATTTGGCGGACACCCGGAAACCTGGCCCTATTGGGCGGGCCAGCGCCCGGTTTTGCAGCAATCCATCTTTACCGACCCAACCACCGTGATGAATTTCGGCATCATGATCGGCGCGCTGCTGGCCGCTTCCATCGCCGGAAAATTCGCGCCGGTATTTGCCCTTCCGCTCCGCTCCGTTCTGGCCGCGGTTTTGGGCGGGGTACTGCTGGGAATCGGCGCAAGGTTGGGAACGGGCTGTAATATCGGCGCGTTTTTTTCCGGCATTGCCTCTGGCAGCCTGCATGGCTGGGTCTGGCTTAT
This sequence comes from uncultured Methylobacterium sp., assembly GCA_964526275.1. Lineage (GTDB taxonomy): Bacteria > Pseudomonadota > Alphaproteobacteria > Rhizobiales > Beijerinckiaceae > Rhabdaerophilum. Next base: position 4,093 of record CAZGKS010000088.1, read on the forward strand.
CTTTGCCTTTGCCGGCAATATGGTGGGGGTGAAGCTGCGCCCGCTCTTCAAGCTGGAATAATTTAGGCGGGCAAACTGGAATAATTTAGGCGGGAAGGATCCTCAACCCCCTTAAAATACCCCGGCTTGGGCGATACGGGCAAGGTTTGGGTCAATCTTAGAGGCCGCAATCACAGCCATGGCATCCTTAACCCGCCCATCTCTGGCGATCCGGCGTGCGCAGCTAACCCGCGTGCGGCAGCCGGAAAGCGCCCAGCCCGACAGACGGGAAAGCTGATCTGCGGCCTCTTGCGCTGGCATCTGCTCGTCCAGTAGCAAGGCATGGTAGCGGACAAAGGCGGCATATCCCACCGAACGCAACAACCGCAGCAACGGATCATCGGCCATGGTGTCCTCCACTACTCCCGCTGCTACTCCCGCTGCGTCATGGCGCGCAGACCTTTACGCATAAACTTGTTGCCTAACCATAGCACAGGCTGCGGGCTTGAACAGAAGCTTGATCAGAACGGAATATCGTCGTCGAAATCGCGTGCCGGGGGCGCACCGGCCCCCGAAGCGCGCGCACCGCTCCCCGCATTACCGCCGGAACTGCCGCCCCGATCATCGTCCTCGAAGCGGCCACCGCCACCGGAACCGCCGCCGCTATTGCCGCCCCCGCCTTCGCGGCTGTCGAGAATGGTCAATTCGCCCCGGTAGCGTTGCAGCACCACTTCGGTGGAATAGCGCTTGGCGCCGTCCTTATCTTGCCATTCGCGGGTCTGGAGCTGGCCTTCGATATAGATCTTGGAGCCTTTGCGCAGATATTGCTCCGCCACCTTGGCCAGATTCTCGTTGAAAATCACAACCGAATGCCATTCGGTTTTCTCGCGCCGCTCCCCGGATTGCTTGTCGCGCCAGCTTTCAGAGGTCGCAAGGCGCAGATTACACACCGGATCGCCATTGGGCATGCGCCGCACTTCAGGGTCGCGCCCCAAATTACCGACCAGAATAACCTTGTTGACACTACCCGCCATCGCGCGCCCCTTTGAAACCCGTTAACTCAAACCCAGACCCTAACCAAATCAGCGCCGTTTACCAGCCAAACTCGGTTTTTATCCACAATCTAAACGGGGGAAGAAGCCTTCCTTTTGGTGCCATGCGGCAGCCTTATGCCACAAGACACACCGCAAGAATTACCGCAAAAGGCTCACCACATATCGAGCGCAAAACGCGCTTCATCCGACATGCGGCTTTGGTCCCAGGGGGGATCGAAGGTCATGACCACCTTGACGCCTGAAATCCCCGGCACGGCGAGCACGGCGTTTTCGACCCAGCCGGGCATTTCGCCCGCCACCGGGCAGCCGGGCGCGGTGAGGGTCATATCGATGGTGACAAAACGCTCATCGGAGAGGTCAATCCGGTAAATGAGCCCCAATTCGTAAATATCGGCCGGTATTTCAGGGTCATACACGGTTTTGAGCGCTGCGATGATATCATCGGTCAGGCGGTCGATCTCTTCGGGAGCCAGCACAACAGGCACAGCAGGCGCAAGCATGGCGGCGGTCTCCTCTGCGGGGGCGGCATCTATGCTCATCGTTTTTCTCTCCTGCGCGGTCACGCAAACATCCGGTCGGCGCGGGCCAGCGCCTCGATCAAGGTATCGACCTCCGCGCGCGTATTATAAAGTGCAAAGCTGGCACGGCAGGTCGCCGTTACGCCAAAGCGCGCCAGCAGCGGCATGGTGCAATGCGTGCCTGCGCGCACGGCAACGCCGTGGCGATCAATCAAGGTGGCAATATCATGCGCATGCGCGGTTTTGTGGCTAAACGAGAGGATGGCGCCCTTGTGGCGCGCGCGGCCCAAAATCGTATAGGCGTTGAGTTCGGCAAACCGCGTTGTGGCATAGCCAAGCAGATCGGCCTCATGGGCGGCAATTGCGGCCTGGCCGATGCTTTTGACATAATCGATCGCCGCGCCAAGCCCGATAGCGGGCACGATAGAGGGCGTGCCCGCCTCAAACCGATGCGGCGGCTCGCCATAGGTCACGCCCTCTTGGCTGACCGTGCGGATCATTTCGCCCCCACCCAAAAACGGCGGCAGACGCGCCAGCCATTCCCGCTTGCCATAGAGCACGCCAATGCCGGAGGGGCCATAAAGCTTGTGGCCGGTGAACGCGTAAAAATCGGCATCGAGCGCCCGCACATCGACCGCCATATGCACCGCAGCTTGGCTGCCATCGACCACCACCGGCACGTTGCGGGCATGTGCTTGCGCAATAACCTCCGCCACCGGCACAATGGTGCCCAAAGCATTCGACATCTGGGTGATGGCGACCAGCTTGGTGCGCTTGTTGAGGAGCTTTTCAAACGCTTCGAGCAGAAAATTGCCGTCTTCATCCACCGGCGCCCAGCGGATCACCACGCCGCGCTTTTCACGCCAGAAATGCCACGGCACGATATTGGAATGGTGCTCTAAAATCGAGAGGATAATCTCGTCGCCTTCGCGCAGATCCAGCGCCTGCCCCAGACTGGCGGCGACCAGATTAAGGCTCTCGGTGGCGTTTTTGGTGAACAGGATTTCATCCGTGTGCTCCGCATTGAGGAACGCGCGCACCGTTTCGCGCGCGCCCTCATACGCTTCGGTCGCGGTATTGGCCAGATAATGCAAGCCCCTATGCACATTGGCATATTCGGTTTCATAGGCGCGGGTCATGCGCGCCAGCACCGCGCGCGGCTTTTGCGCCGAAGCGGCGTTATCGAGATAAACCAGCGGTTTGCCGTAAGGCGTGAGCGCAAGGGCCGGAAAATCTGCGCGCAGATGGGTGAGATCTTGGGTCATGGGGTTTTGGGGCATGGGGTTCTGGGTCATGGGGTTTTGGGTCATTCTCCCTCCAATATGGGATCCGGATACATGGCCAATATCCCGACAGCAACAACACCAACAACCAATATAATAATCAACATAGAAAGCAAAAAAACCAACCCAATCACAAAAAAAGCAGACCAATAACTAGAAAATTTTTGAAGAATACGCGATACTTTTGTTATTTGATGAAAAAAAAGAACAAAACCAATAACATTAAATGTTAAATAAATATAATCCCCAAAAGGATAAAAGAATTTTTGCACAACAATACTAATTCCAAAAAAAATTAAAAAAACCAATACAAACATAGTATTTGCACAAAACGAAAAATAATAAAGCAAAATTATATTTTTTTTACTATTATACCCTTTGAAATAAGAAATAAAATGTTTATAAATTGGAAAGCTTACCCCATAAGTTGCAAATGAAAACAATAAAACCACACAATTAAACAAAAGAGCACCAGCCATATCGCTAAAAAGTGGATCAGATCCCAGCCAGAAAAATTCCAATAATTTTTCTTTTTCAACAAAAAAATTCAGAAAACCAACAACAAACAGTTGAACAGAATAAATTGCAAGAATTCGCCACCAATTCCCCAAATTTCTTCCCTCGGTTAAGGCTTCTTGTGTAACAGCCGCATAATTTGTCCAAATTCGGATTGAATCTTGAAAAACAATACGCCACATTTTGCACTCTCCCGATTTAAATTTCAAAAGTCCATTTATGGTCAGATCGTTCTATTTTTAAGCCAATCCGCCACCCGTTCGCCCAAGGCTGCGCGCACGCCTTCATGCGTCACCAGATCCAGCGCTTCGCCCATAAACGCTTCGATCAGCAGCGCTTCGGCCTCCACACGCGGCAGGCCCCGCGCCATAAGGTAAAAAAGCTGGGCATCGTCGAGCGCACCGCACGTGGCCCCATGCGCACAGACCACATCATCGGCGAAAATCTCAAGCTCGGGCTTGTTAGCCATGCTCGCCTCATCCGATAGCAACAGCGCGTTGGAGGCCATCTGGCCATCGGTTTTCTGCGCGCCAGGCCGCACGATGATCTTGCCCTGAAACACCCCTTGCGCCCCCCCGTCCACCACACTGCGGAAGAGCTCGCGGCTGACCCCGTTGGGCACCGCATGATCGACCACCAAGGTGTTATCGGCGTGTTGGTCCCCGCGCAGCAAGCTGGCGCCATTGAGGGCGACGC
>CAZGKS010000089.1:0-8124 GCA_964526275.1 uncultured Methylobacterium sp.
CATCGGCCGGTCGATGATATAGCCATCCAAAAAGGCATCCACCCCCTCAAATTGCGCGGGTTCAAGCCCAAAATCCGCCAAAATCATCGCAAACAGCGCATCAAGCGGCGCAGATTCCAGCCGATCATTGAGCCAATGGCCGCCGTGCCAATTTACGCCATCAGACCAAAGCTGTGTAAGCCGTGGAAACGCCGGGTAGGGCCGCGCATCCCATGCCCAGGGTGCAATAAACGAGGTATCTACCATCCGCCCGCCATAGACCGTCGACACCGGGTTATGCGCGGGCTCAAAAAGCGGATGATCCGCATCAAACCGCTGAAGAAACGCTTCCAACACCCGCCGTTGCTGCAAATCATCCCGATCTCCGGTCGAAAAATTCGGCAGTCCCCCTTCCGAGGATTTTGTATCCGGGAAGATGTTGGGCGCATTTGCACCCTTATCGATCGCCCCGCAGCCAATTTCGGTGAGATAAATCGGCTTCCCCTGCGCTATGAACGCGGTGGGCGTGCCAAGCTCTATGCCGTTCACGCGCTCGTAATGCGCATTCCGCCACCAGTTGCGCAAATCCTTCGGGCGGTAGGTCCAGGCTTTGCCATAAGCGCTATCGCTGATCGGCTGGCGTAGCTGCTGTGCCCGTGCTGTGTCATTGGCGTAATAAAAATCATACCCCTCCCCGCCCTCGATGCGGGCGACAAGATACGCTTGGTCCAGAGCGTTGCGCGCGATCTTTGCATCGGCATGTTCCCGCCCGGCGCGCCAATCGGCAAGCGGGGCATAAAAATCGATCCCGATCGCGCCAATGCGCGGATCTCCCCATAGTTTATCCAGCGGAAAGCGTAATTCTGCACCGTTATTACGCACATAAGCGCCATATTCCGTCCAATCGGCGGCATACGTTATGATCGTGCTGGGCCCAAGAATGATCCGCAAATCCGCCAACATCCCCACCATGGCATCGACAAACGGAAAAACACCATTGCCGGCATGCAGGTGGGTGAGGCCAACCATTTCCGACCCCATAATAAACGTATCCACCCCGCCTGCCGCCTTCGCCAGCATGGCCTGATGCAGCACCATACGGCGGAGCGACCATTCCGCCGGGCCTGAATAGACCACCGTGGTGCCCGACAAGCCAAAATGCCCGGCATTCGCCGTGCCAATAAACGGCGTGATCTGTGCGGCAACGGCTGGGGTGCCTTCCGGCGATCCGGCAAGGCCGGGGGCAGGCGCAACCGTTATCCGGCCGCGCCACGGGAAGGCCGATTGCCCGACCGCTCCCCCCGCGCGATACGGATCAGGCAAACTATTGCTCGCCAGAATATCCATCAGAATAAAAGGCTGCAACGCGACCTTGAGCCCGCGCGCCTTAAGATCCACAATCGCCTCAACCACGCTGTGATCAGACGGCGACCCACCATAGCAGGCCCTGCCCTCGATTTGCGAAACCGCCTGCGCGGTTGCGCGCGTTAACCCGGCGCAGGCCCAGGGCGTGCCCAGAATGGTTTTGTTCTGGCGTTCCACCTTCGGGCGCACAGTGCATGCGCCCACCCGCAAATCATCCCCGAACCAGCTATTGATCAGCGTTACACGCTCCAGATTGGGGGCGAGCGCTTGCAAATGGTCCAGCGAAGCCTCCCAATCGCTGCCATGGGTAAGTTGCGCCCGGTTGATCGGCGCGGAATTGCCATAGCCATAATCCTCGCGCACCTCCTTGACCGAATACCCGAATTCTGTCGAACCAGGGATGAGGTTGATCGCGCGGATCCCCTCCGGCAAACCGGGGGCGGCGCGGATAATCTCAAACGAGAATTGCGGCAGGCGATTGCCGTAGCGTTCAAGCGGAAAGCGCTCGAACACCGCATAAACCATCCCGCGAAACCCCGGCAGCGTAGAAGTACCCTGTTTGGCAACGATCAAGGGGTCAGGCTGTTGGTCTTCGGTGCCCAGATATACCCGCAACGTAAAGAGCGTCTGGTCGATCTCTTCCCCATCTGCCCAGATCCGCCCGACCGCATGCACCGGCCCTTCACACAACGCGATGGCAACATTGGCGTAATACGCATAGCTGGTCTGGGTCACTTTGGCGCTGGAACCACCCCCCAGGGATTTTCCACCACCCGATGCGGCAACCTGCCGTTGTTCCTCAAACTCTGTCGCCCAGATCACCTGCCCCCCCACGCGCACGCGGCCATAAACACGCGGCACGGGGGCGCCCTCTTGCGCGGAAATACCACTGGTATTGGTGAGCCTTGGCCCCTCGCGCGTGATTTTTTGCGTCCCGATAAGCGCCCGATCGACCATCGAGCCCAAGGTGCCGCCCAAAGCGCTGCCGATCGCGGCGCCAAACGATCCGCCGATGGCATTGCCCATCGCGCTCCCGGCCAGTTGAAATGCCAGCGTTGCCATGGAAATATCCTCTCAAAGCGCTCCAAATTCACGGAGCAGGAAAATCAAACAGGGCGACCATGCGTCGCCGCCATGCGGGAATTAACGCCACTTCCGCAACCTGCGTGCCATCATGGGCATGGATAAAACGGTCGGGCGCGGTCGCTATGCCGCAATGCTTGACCACCGCATCCGGGCGCCAGCGAAATAACAGCACCCGGCCGGGCACAATGGCGGCATCGGGCGCAGGCAGAAGATGCGTCTGCGCGGCGGCCAAAAGCCGCTCATTAGCGGCATTATTGGCTTCAACCTCTGCCCATAACGGCGAATAGGGGCCGGGATCTTCAGGCTCATGACCGTAAATTTCACGCCAGACACCGCGCACCAAGCCAAGGCAATCGCACCCCTCCCCCTTGAGCGAGGCTTGGTGCCGATAAGGCGTGCCGATCCAACCGCGCGCGATACGCACGACCGCCTCCCCCCGCATGGGGAGGGTATGCTTCTCCAAAATGCGCATAGGCAAGCTCCTTTTCTGCAAGGGTTTAGGCCAAACAACACCGCGCAAGACATATTCCCCCACGCGTTCCCCCCATGCGCCGGAATGCGCAGAATTGCTGCTTTTTCAACGTTGTAAGGGGGCTTTTTAGGACACGCTGGAGGGTACGAGCGGGCGCCCCTGGTGTCGCCCTTCCCCCGGACGGGCATAAGCGAAGATGAATTCCGGCGCGGGCAAAAACGGGAAGCCGCGAAAATTGACCGCATTGCCAAAGCGCTTGGCGCAGGTTTCAAAGCGTTTGTCGCATCCGGCAATGATTTCAAGGCTGTCGCCAATCGCCGCCGGATAGGGCGGGTTTTGCCACAACACCATTTCTCCGCCGCTGGTATGGACCTTGATCCTTGTGCCAAAACCAACATTGGGCCCAGTCAAGAACCGCAGATAGCCCCGCGTGAAAAACCCTGTTTCCACTGTGGCGATTGCTGGACAAACCACCCGCCCCGCGCCGGGCAAAGCACTTAGCGTCCCGGTCAAGCGAAACGGCGCCCCCGTTATATTCACGCCGCAGCGGGCATCGCCTAAATTGGCGTCGCAGTCCCGCGTGTAAAGCCGCCCTTTTTCTTGATCCAGCGCCAGGAAAGCATTGCGGGTTTCCGCCACGAATTTGCCATCGCGGCGACGGATCTCGCCCAAGGTCTGGATATCGAGCGTATAATCAAGCGTGGGCGCTTGCCAATTGACCAGAAAAATCTCCAGCGTTGCGCTGTCAAACAGCCCCGCTTCAATCTCTTGCGGGGTGATCCGCTCCGAGGAGAGCGCCCCGCTGATCTCGCCGCCGCCCGTTGCAAGCCCGACTTCAGCCTCCAGCGCGCTGGCTGTGAACCCCGAGGCGGCCTCAAAGCGCACCCCCTCGATCACCAAATCCGCATCGTGATCGGTAAGGCCCAGCACCATGCCGTCTTGCCGCGTCAAGCGCCAGCAATGGCACAAGGTGCTGGCGCCCGTTTGCAGGGCTGTTTGTAAAGCTTCAGGAACTGCGCGCATCTCTACCCCCGGATTTCAACAAGCGGGATCGAGGGGATAACCCCGGCCTCAAACCCGGAAAGATCAAATTCAAGAAAATCGGTATCAAACCGCACCGGCACATCGAACACAAACCCGGCGGTTATCGTCGCCCCCAGGGGCGGCACCTTGTTTGCGGCAAAGGTGATCCGGCCTTGCGTGGCATCGAGCGTGAAATCGGTGCCAATCGTTTTCTCAACCCCGGCCACCGCAACCCGCACCGAGCCTGCAACTGGTTTGGTGATCGGGCGCGCATAGGGCGCAAACGCGCTGCCATAGCGCTTGGTCAATATAAATTGCGCCGTTGTGCCATCTGCGCTGGCGATGGGTTGATCCATGGGGCTGGGTGCCCCGTTTGCGGGGGCGGAGGTCCAATCGAGCCGATCGCGGAAGCGGAAGCCATATAGCCGCCCGCGCCTTTCCTCAAAAAAACTCACAATCTCCGCCAGTTTGGCAAAGGATTTCACCCCATAGCCCGCATCGTATTTGCGGCGGGAATGCGCCCAGCGGGCGTTGCGATCCTCCCTGCCGGTTGAGGTCGTGACAATTTCGGTTTTGCGTTCTGGTCCGCCGCGCGCACCCAGCGCAATATCGAGCGGAAAACGCACATCATGAAAACCTGTTTGCGCCATGGTTCACCTTTATGAAAATCACAAACTGCGTTGACCGCGGGCGACCGCCCGCGCCAAGGAGGCGCTGACCTGCGCTTCTGAGCGTTGGAAGCCTTCCACATCGGGGGTGGAAATCGCCATATTCACGGTTACCGGCGCGCTCGAAAACCCGGCACTGCCGTTATCTGCCATGCTAGGGGCTATATCTCCCCCGCTGGAAGTGCCGCCAAACATCGAGCCAAACAGCCCGCCAAGGCTTGAGCTGAAACTGCCCAGCAGGTTGCCAAGCTGGCTCTCCAGCGGTTTGAACGCGGCCCGCAGCGATAATTCGATGAATTTTTGCCCCAAAGACTGCAAAATCGCCTCAAAGCCCTTGCCATGGGCAATGCCGCTGGCCAGCGTGCGGGTCAGGGTGCGGCCAAACCCGGCTGCGGCTGTGTTCAACCGCTCGAATTGCGTTTCGGCACGCTCAACCGTATCTTCATATTCTTCTGTTTCAGCGTCCTTTTTGGCCATTCAAGCCTCCTTATGTGCTCTGGTTGGACTATCCGGAAAACGGGCCATCAACGCGTCCAGCGCGCGGCGGTCCGGAGGAACGGCCATGCGCAGGTTTTTGCCGGATGCCCCTTGCCGCGCGGCCAGCAATTCGGGCAGGCTCATGCCCCAAAAATCACCCGGAGAAAGCCGCAGAACCCCTAAGCCGAAGGCCATGGCGGCCTCAAAGGGAAACCCGCCAGCATATCCCTCGCCGGTGGCTTGGGTCGCTTTTTGGGTTTCTTCCCAGCTTTGTGCGGGTTCTGCGGCGTTCAAGGGCGGGGAGTTTGTGTGCCCTTCACTGGGGGCTGCCCGTGCAGCGTCTCGCCTTCATCGGGAAAAGCCCGCTCGAACACCTTGCCGATCGCCTCCAGAATAACCGGCAGATCCTTGGCTTCTATGTGCTGCGCGAGCGCTGTATCCGGGATGCGCTCCCCCCCGCCGCGCACGAGGGCCCCCAAAAGGGCCACCAGATCCGCAGACCGCATCCCCCCGGCCCCAAAACGCGCGCCCAGTTCTGCGAGCCCATTGACCCCAAAAGCAGCTTCAATCTCTGCCAAAGCCTGCAAGCTCAAGCGCAAGGTCCATTGCACATCGCCCAGAGTGAGCGATACCTCGCCACGATACAAATTATGCATTGGGGCCTCACGCGGTTGTGAAGGTGAGCGCGCCAGCGCTTTGCAAGGTCAGGTCAAATGTTACCTCGCCGTTATGTTCGCCTTTATATTCCAGCGCGCTAAGCTGAAACAAACCGGTCATCACCCCGAAATCGGGGATAATCACCTGCCAATTGCGGATGAGACCATCAAAAAACACCTGCCGGGCCAAGGCATCCGAGGTTGAATCCTTGAACAGGCCACTGCCCGAAAGCGTGGCCTTGCGCATGCCCGCGCCATCAAGCAATTCGCGCCAGCGACCCACCGATTCCGAATGGGTGATATCGACCAGATCCGCATCGAGCGCGATCTTGCGGGAGCGAAGCCCGCCAAGGGTCACAAAAGTGCCGGTACCGTCATCAATCTTGAGAAGAAGATCTTTTCCGCGTTGAGCTGCCATGGATTTATCCTTTTTAAACAAGGGAATGGGTTAAACGAGGGGTTCAAGCAGCGCCGTGAGATGCATCCGCCCGAAAGCGTTGCTGGTGCTGCGCGCATGGTCGATGCGGGTGTCCGCAATCTCCAGCAAAATCAGCCGATAGCCCTCCAGCGTGGCCGGAGGCGTTGCAAGCGCCTGTGCGCATTGCGCCATCAACGTTCCCAGATCGAGCTTGCCGCGCTCTGCGGTTACCACCACCAGATCCAGATCCACGCGAAGCAAGGGGGCCTCCAAGCCGCCCTTGTCGCGTAGTCTGGCCCCGGTAAACGTGATAAACGGCGGGTTCGCGGTGCGCGGCGCGACCTTGTAAACCGCTTTGCCGATCTGGGCCGTGATGGCCGGTTGCGCGAGCAGATGCGCACAAAGCGCGTTTTGCAGGGCAACCAGCACATGCGGCGGCGTATAGGGGGGGGAAGCTGCCGATTGCGGGCTCATGGCATGCCCCCCAGCCGAAACCGGCGGTAGGGGCGCAGCAATTGCCGGATAGAGGGCGGCAACCCGGCTTCCACCTCGCGGGAATCGCCGCGCGTTTCATACCAAAGCGCCACCAAGCGCCGCAGCGCAATGCGCAAGGTTTCCGGCACATCCGCAACATTCTCCCCAAACCCCACCCGAAGATCGATCTCGATCCCGGCTTTGGGGCGGCCGGGCGCCAGATATTCCAGCGGGGTCAGCGTATTGGGGGCGGCAAGCCGATCAATCTCGAACTTCGAGGGAGCAAGCGTGCTCACCGCGCCGGTGGCCGAATAAATCCGCGCGGCTGTAACCGCCAGCACCTTGCCGATTGGCACCGCAATTGCCCCGCTAGGCCAGCTATCGCCAACCAGACGCCAGTTCTGGGCCAGCAAAACCTGCCCGATTTCGGCTTCGATCATCAACCGCGCCGCGACAATCAACGCGCGCAGCAGATCTTCCTCTTCGGGGCCATCCAGCCGCAACCAGGCCTTGATTTCTTCCACCGATACCGGCTCAAGCGCCGGTCCGTCGATCAAAACAGCTATCATGAGGGTTCCTCGCGTTACAAACGGCGCATGGGCCGAAAAAACACCTTTGAAAAACGTAAAAGCGCTCTTGCCCAAAGGCGGGGACAATGCGACCGTGGTGACCATGAAAACTGGCATTGTCGCTCTTCTTGCGTGGATGGTCGGGCAGGGCGACGCCTTGGCTTTGGGAGGGCGGGCTGCGCAGGGCGCGCCCGATCTCCAACCGCATGTCGTTATGGTGCTGTCCCAGCAACGCGCCGGGCAAGAAATGCGCAACGGCCTGTGTTCTGCCACCGTTATCGCGCAAAATGTGCTGTTGACCGCCGCCCATTGCGTGAGCGGCAATCGTGAGTTGCGGATCGCCTATGCCGAAGGCAGCAGCCACGTTTTGCAAATGATCACAAAGCGCGCCGTGCATCCGCAATTTTCGGGGCGAGACCGTGTCTCCGTAGATCTGGCCTTGGTGCTGACCAACAAGCTGCCTGCCCGGTTTCAACCCCTTCCACTCGGAGAGGGCGCCGCTGGCGAAACCTTCACCCTCGCAGGCTACGGGCTAACCTCTGAAAACGCCGACAATAGCGGCGGCACGTTGCGTCGTACGTCTGTTGGGGCTATCGGCCGCTATTACCCGCGTTTCATGCGGCTTGGCCTGCGCGAAACCGCAACCCTTGCCGAATTTGCCATTTGTACCGGCGATTCCGGGGGACCCGTTCTTGCAGGCAAGCAGGTTATCGGGGTTGTTTCCAGCCGCGAAGCGTATGGCAATGCCAAAGCCTGCGGCATTATCGCCCAGGCCGTCCGCATTGCGCCGCAACGCGGCTGGATTGATCAGGTGCTCAAAGGGTGGGGAGTTCCCCTCCGTTAGGGCAGCATGCGTTCAGAGCGAACCGCAGCATGGTCTCTTTTTCTGCCGCATGCTTTTTTGCGATAAACCGGTATCCACTTTATCGCAGCATGC
>CAZGKS010000090.1:0-8038 GCA_964526275.1 uncultured Methylobacterium sp.
GGCTGGGCCTCACCCTGGAGCGCCATTACGAGCATGGCCGCGCGCGGCAAGCCTTGCAGCTCCATTACCGTCTTGCCGATGATTACGACCTAGCGCAGGCCGATCTGGTGGTCGAGCGGGCAGTAGCGGCAAAGGCGCCAACCTTGTTCGATCCGCCCGAAACCCTGCTGCCACAGGAGCGGCGGGAACACAAAACGGCGGTGGATTTATTCGATCACCCTTGGGCCGGGGCAGAGGTCAACATGCGCATACGCGCGCGCGACGCCGCTGGCCAGACGGCGTTTAGCCTACCACGACGCTTCACCTTGCCCGCGCCGGTTTTTGTGCATCCGCTGGCGGCCCTGCTCGCAGAGCATCGGCGCTTGCTGACCTTCTCGCCCGAGGAAGGGCGTGGCCAAATTCTGAAAACCTTGACCGATTTACTCCAGGAGCCGCTTCCGGGCACTGAAATTGCTGAATTTCTCGCGCTCCAGACGCTGCGATTCCAGTTTTTGCGCGCGCGGGATACCGCCAGTCTGCGCAACGCCAGCGACGAGATGTATGCGCTCGCCTTGGCGTTCGAATTCGGGCAGGTTTATGAGGCACAACAGCGCCTTTCAGCGGCGGAGCGCGCGCTTAAAGAGGCTCTGGCTGCGCAGGGCAAAGAAAATCCGGGCCAGAACGAAGCCGCTTTGCAGACCTTGGCGGCATTAAAGCAAGCGTTGAGCGATATGTTGAGCGCGCTCGCGCACCAGAACGATAAAGGCTTGCCGGTTGCAAGCGATGCGCCAACGCTCTCGCTGCAAGCCTTGGAGGATAAACTAAAGGCGCTTGAAGCAGCCTTGCGATCGGGGGATCTCGCAGCGCAACAACAGGCGTTGCAGGCCATGCAAGCCATGCTGGAAACCCTCAAAAATGCGCAAATCCGGCCGGTTGACGCCCAAACCCGCGCGATGCAGCAGCAACGCGAGGCGATCGAGCAGCTGGAACAGGCGCAACGAGATCTGCGCGATCGCAGTTTTCAAACGGGCAAGGAGGGGTTTGATCCCGAAAGGCAAAAAAACCTACGCGATGAACAGTACGCTTTGCAGCAACGCTTGCAGACCTTAACCCCTCCGGCGGGGCAGAACAGATCTGGCCCCTCTCCCGGTTCGCCCCAAAATCCAGGGTCAGATGCGCTTCTGGACGCGCTGGAGGGGATGAACCAAGCAGCGCAAGCGCTGGGCGAAAACGATCCAGATAGCACGGAGGAGGGCCAACGGCGCTCGCTGGAAGGGTTGCGCCGGGCAAGCGAAGCGCTTTCGCAAGCGCTGGAAGCCCGGATGGGCGGCGGCCCCGGGCTTGGGATGGATCCCGATGGGCAAGGTTTTAGCCGCGAAAGCGAAAGCGAAGGGCTTGGCAACGGCGAAAGTCGCGATGCCGCAGGAGGGGCAGGAGCAGCCCGCGCGCGCCGCATCTTGCAGGAAATTCGCCGCCGCTCCGGCGAAACCACCCGCCCGGTTCCGGAGCGGGATTATCTCCAGCGGCTGTTGCGGGAGTAACTCTATAGCGTTTTTATACAAAAAGACAGGCGCTTACGCGTTTACCAAACCATCATGCCCTATAGCGTTTTGCTTTTGTTGAAATCGTCAAAAACAAAAAACGCGCTCTTCTGCAAATAGACAAGAACAAGATATGTTATCATCAAAACACATCTTGTTCTAGAGCAATTCCAGCGATCGCTGGAACCGGTTTCGCGTCCGGAATTGCTTTAAAACAAAGAGATAGAGCGTTTCAGGCGATTCAACCATCGCTGGAAACGCTCTAGCGCCTATCAGGGCAAAGAAAGTGCGCTCATTCAAGCGGCAGGGGCACATAACGTTGCGCGCCATCCGGTTTGCCAGAAACATAGAGCAAGACGCGTTTTTTGCCTTCGGTTTTGATCGCCTCGACGCGCTTGGCAAAATCGGTATGGCTGGAAACCTTATTGCCTTGCACTTCCAAAACGACATCTCCGGCCTGTAACCGCCGCTCTGCCGCCGCCGAGCCGGGGTCAACGCGCAAAATCACCACGCCATCCACCGTTTCCTTGATCCCGAACTGACGGCGCAAATCTGCGGTCAGCACCGCAACTTCAAGCCCGGCAATCTTGGTGGAATTTTGGGTGTTCCCGCTTTCCGTGCGGCTTGAATTGGCGGCGACCTGCGGCGCCTTTTCGTTGAGGCGGCCCAAAGTCACGCGTTTGGAGACCTCCTTGCCGCCACGCAGCACCACAACCTCGACCTCTTTTCCGATCGGGGTTTGCGCGACAAGGCGGGGCAGATCGTTGGATTTACGCAGATCACGGCCGTCAAAACGGATAATCACATCCTCGCGGTCAATTCCGGCGGCTTTCGCCGGGCCTTTCTCATCGACCGCGATCACCAACGCACCGCGCGCCTTGCCGATTTTAAGCGCATCGGCCATTTCTTCGTCAATATCCTGCAAGCTCACGCCCAGCCAGCCCCGCCGCGTTTCCCCAAACTGGCGCAACTGATCGATAACCGGCACAGCCAAAGAGGCGGGGACAGAAAACCCGATCCCGATCGAGCCACCGGAGGGCGAGACGATGGCGGTGTTGATCCCCACCACATCGCCATCGAGATTAAAGAGCGGCCCGCCGGAATTGCCCTTGTTGATCGCCGCATCGGTCTGGATAAAGCTGTCATAGGGGCCGGAGCGGATATTGCGCTGTTTGGCGGAAACGATCCCGGCGGAAACCGAGCCGCCGAACCCGAACGGATTGCCAATCGCAATGACCCATTCGCCGATGCGCAACTTGTCGCTATCGCCGAATTTGACCGCCTTGAGCGGTTTTTCAGGCTTGATGCGCAAAAGCGCCAGATCGGTTTTTGCGTCCTTGCCGACAATCTCGGCGGCCAGTTCTGTGCCATCGGTCAAGACAACCTTGATGTCGCTGGCTTCTCCGACGACATGGTTGTTGGTGACCACAAGGCCGGAGGGGTCGATGACAAACCCCGACCCCAACGAGGTCGCTCGCGGGTTTTGCCCCTGTGGACCTTGCCCCTGCGGGCCCTGGCCTTGCGGCGGTTGCCCCGGCGCGCCCGGCCCGTTCCGCCGGAAGAAATCGTTGAAAAAATCTTCGAACGGCGAACCAGGCGGCAATTGCGGCATCGGAACACCGCGATTTTGCGGCTGTTGCTGAGCGCTCTGCGTTACCTTTTGGGTGGCTTTGATATTGACCACCGCATCAATAACCTTCTCCGATACATCGGCGATGATCTCTGGCCCGCGCCCCGCTTGCGCGTGCACCGGCATGGCCAGCACAAGGCTTGCAGCCAAAGCCAGCCCTATTCCCGTTTTCCGTAGATCAGAGCGCGGTGAAGTCCGCAGCATGGCGAGCAAAACAGTCATCAGCATTCCTCGAATGGGTGACAAAGGAGCGGCACGTTATTGTCAAGAAAGTGGCATCATAACGGCAGGGTGTATTTTGTAGCGTGTATTTTGTAGAGACTAAACTTTTCAGGCACAGCACCGTGCCAAGGCGTGCGCATGCCTCATCCTGAATTTTGTATCAGCCACACAGCAAAAACCCCCAAGGCGGCCGCGAATAACCCGGCGCTGCGCAGCATGTTCGCTGGCAGCGCGCCCGTTTCCTGTAACATTTTGCGCGCCAATTTGGGAAAGGCGGCAAAAAACAAGCCTTCCAGCGCCAGAAGCAGAGCCAACGCCAGAGCAAGCTCCCGCATCATGATCACGGATTTTTGGGGGCATTGGGCATAGATTTTCCGCTTGGATCGTTGAAATAGCGGAAAAATTCTGATTCGGGCGTAATCACGAATTTGGTATCCCCGCTTTTCAAAGTGTGCTCATAGGCCTGCATCGAGCGATAAAACGCAAAGAATTCAGCATCCTTAGAAAATGTATCCGCCAGAATTTTTGTCCGTTCTGCCTCGCCCTTACCCAAAGCCTCGCTGGCCAGCCGGTTGGCATCGGCCCGGGTAACGGTGGCCGTGCGATCAGCCTGCGCTTTGATTTTATCGGAGATTTCCGTGCCTTGCGCGCGCAATTCCGCTGCTTCGCGTTGGCGTTCGGTTTGCATACGCTTGAAAACCGCCTGAGAATTCTGCTCTGGCAAATCAACGCGCCGCAACCTTACATCAACAATCGCCACCCCCAAAGCCTGCGCTTCGGAATTCACTTGGTCGCGAATTTTGGCAGTGAGCGCGGCCCGCTCGTCTTTTACGACATGTATGAAGGTGGATTCCCCCAGCACGCGGCGCAAGGCGGCATCAAGAAAGGTACCCAGCTGTTGGTTGCCGCGCATGGCAATACCGCCGGTTGCCTGAAAGTAGCGCAGCGGATTTTCGATCCGGTAGCGGGCAAAGGTATCGACCACCAGCCGTTTTTGATCCGCCGTAATGGCTTCCACGGGATTGGTTTCAAGATCCAGAATGCGTTTATCGAGCAAAATCACGCTTTGCAGGAAAGGGATCTTGAATTTAAGCCCCGGCAGGGTTTCAACGCGTTTGGGTTCCCCGAATTGGGTAACGATCGCCTGTTCGGTTTGGTCAACAATAAACATGGATGCGCTGCCGGTTACCAAAGCGGCAGCAAGCACAACCCCTAATGTGGAGCGTATCATCCGCGCCTCCCTTGGTCTGGTGTCCGGTTTTTCAGCAGATCATTGAGCGGTAGCAACGGCACGGCACCGGTGCCCCCCTTGCCTTGATCGAGAATGATTTTATCCATACCGCCATAAACGCGCTCGATTGTTTCAAGGTATAAACGCCGCCGCGTCACATCTGGCGCCTTGCGATATTCTTCAAGCACGGAAGCAAAGCGTGCGGCCTCCCCCTTGGCGTCGGCGACCATGCGTTCGCGTTCGGCTTCAGCGCGCTGGGTAATGCGCGAGGCTTCGCCCCGTGCTTCAGGCAAGATCTTGTTGGCATAGGTTTGCGCTTCGTTTTGCATCCGCTCCTGATCCGCGCGCGCGGCCTGCACATCGCGGAAGGCATCGATAACTTCAGCGGGCGGATCCACTTTTTGCATCTGCACTTGCTGGACGATAATCCCTGCTTTGTAGGCATTGAGGGTTTTTTGCATCAGGTCTTGTACATCGCGTTCAATTTCAGCGCGCGCACCGGTCAGGATCGGCTGGATCTCGCGTTTGCCGATCACTTCGCGCAGGGCGCCTTCCGCAACAGCCCGCACGGTACCTTCCGGATTTTTGAGGTTAAACACGAAATCTTGCGGGCGGCGGGCGTCGATCAGCCACAAAATGGATAGATCGACATCCACGATATTCTCGTCCCCGGTCAGCATCAGGCTTTCCTTGCGGGTTTCGCGCCCTGCACCGGGCAGACGCCGGGTTTCGGCACGCACTAAGCCAATTTCCACGGTCTGAACCCCAATGGTTGGCTTGTCGATGCGCCCAACGGGATACGGCCAGTTCCAGTTAAGCCCTGGCGGGGTAATTGCCGTGAAGCGGCCAAAAACCCGTTCGATCCCCATTTCATTGGGGCGCACGGTGTAAAACCCCACCAGCAACCAGCCGGCAATACCGAGCAAGGCGAGCAGGGCAATGCCAAAAGCGCCGATTTTTATGAACCCGCTGCCGCCATCGCCATCGCTGCCGCCGGTCATCAGGCGACGAACTTTATCCTGGGAACGACGCAGCATAGCTTCAAGATCCGGGGGTTCGCGCCCCCCGCCCCCACTGGGACCAGAGGGGCCACCGCCCCAAGGGTTAGGATTGCGTGGGCCTTGCCCATGCGGCTGCCAGGGTCCATTGCTCATCGGCGCTAAACGCTCCCTCATTTTCTGAACCCTCTAATTGGGGGTTTGTTCGCCCAAGGTCAACGGCGCAGATAGGTGATAAAAGCAAAATCTGCATCATTATCGCTGTTCTTTACAAAAACCTGTCGGCTAACCTCGCGCCATTGCGCCGGTTCAATGGGGGGAAAGCAGGTATCCCCTTGCGGCGAGAGCGCCACCTGTGTGATTTCAAGCCGATCGGCGGCGCCTATCAAGGCGGCATATAATTCGCCCCCGCCAATGCAATAGACCGCCTCCGCTTTTGTGGTGTCCACCCGTTGCCGGGCATATGCCAAGGCCGCAGCGGGAGATGGCAGCGTGTGAAGCTCCGCCAAGGGAGCGCCCGAGGGAGCGCCCAAGGGAGCGCCCGAGAGGGCAGGCAAGGAGGAAAGCGCCGAGGCGGCCTGCTTGGCCACAAATTCCGGATCACGCGTGACCACCAGATTAATCCGCCCTGGCAAGGGCTTGCCCAAAGATTGAAACGTCTTGCGCCCCATAATCACCGGCTTGCCCATGGTGAGCGCGCGAAAGCGTTTGAGGTCGTCTTTCAGACGCCAGATCAAGCCGTTATCGCGGCCAATCACACCATTTTGAGCAACCGCGGCGATCAGAACCAGCTTTACGGCGCTCATATCGCCACCGGCGCCTTGATAGCGGGGTGCGGATCATATCCTTCAAGGCGAATATCCTCATAGCGGAACGCAAACAGATCACGCACATTCTCATTGAGGTGCAGCTTTGGCAAGGCACGCGGGGTGCGCGTGAGTTGCTCGCGTGCCTGTTCCAGATGGTTGATATAAAGATGCACATCCCCGAAAGAATGGATAAAATCCCCCACCTCCAGATCGCAGACCTGTGCGATCATGTGGGTCAGCAGCGCATAGGAAGCGATATTGAACGGCACGCCCAGAAACAGATCGGCCGAGCGTTGATAAAGCTGGCAGGAAAGCCGCGCCCGTTCGGCGCCTTGGGGGCGGTCAACATGAAACTGGAACAGGCAATGGCAGGGGGCGAGCGCCATTTCAGGAATATCGGCGACATTCCAGGCGGAAACGATCAGGCGCCGCGAATCCGGATTGGTGCGGATCTGGTGCAGCAAGGCTGTTATCTGATCGATCTGCCCACCGGTTCGGGTTGGCCAATGACGCCATTGGGCGCCATAAACCGGCCCCAGATCGCCCTTTTCATCGGCCCATTCATTCCAGATAGAGACATTATTGGCTTTGAGATACCCGATATTTGTATCGCCCGCCAAAAACCAGATCAGTTCGTGGATAATCGATTTGAGATGCAGCTTTTTGGTGGTCACTACCGGAAACCCGGCCCGCAGATCAAACCGCATCTGTGCCCCGAACAGCGAGAGCGTGCCCGTGCCCGTGCGATCGGCTTTTGGGGTGCCCTGTATGAGCACTTTGTGCATCAGATCGAGATAGGCTTGCATGGCACCCCGTCGATAAGCGTTCAGGACAAGTCTTGCGCATCAGAAGTTCCGCGCATCCCGGTTTATACCGCCTCTTGCTGCACAAAAGAAGCCTGCGGCAAGGGCAGGATACAGGCTTTATACAGGCATTTGCCAAAAGCATATGCGCTCTTTTTGCAAAAAGCCATGAGCCGGAGCAAGCCCCCTATGGGCTTATGAACAAGATGTCCTTGGACATGAGGTGTCTTTTTTAAAAAAATCATAGATTGGGCTTCGTGCTGGCCCGGTTTTGCCCTATATTGGGGGTGTCCCTTCGGGGACTATGGCGATAAACGGCAATCGGAATAAACCTATCGGACCCGGGGGCGGTACCCGGCGCCTCCACCTTGGATCTGTTGGTATGCAGGTTCAAGGCGGGGGCGAAACAGGATCGACGAGGGTGTAAAGGGTTTTCTTTTGCTCGGCATGATACCGCCGTTATCGGGTCAAACTTATAGTTGCGAATGACAACTATGCTCCGGTAGCGCAGGCCGCGTAACGCGGTTTGTTCTATCGAACCTAAGTCCTTGCGGTTAGCCCCGTAAGGCGGGGTCGGCAGGCACCTGGCAACAGAAGCCTGCCACTTTTACAGCGTTTTACCCCTTAAAAACGCGTGGTTGCACGCAGCGTGCCAAAGCGTTTTTGCTGCTTTTAAAATTTAAGCAAAAAAACACGCTTTCACAAAGAGATTAACATGCGGCTCTCAACCCCCTTCACGCGCTGGGGTCAAGCCTCCTTATCGTGGAGCGCTAGAGCAATTCCAGCGATCGTTGGAACCGGTTTCGCGTCCGGAATTGCGTTAAA
>CAZGKS010000091.1:0-4667 GCA_964526275.1 uncultured Methylobacterium sp.
CTATAGGCCAGACTCTAGGCGCTTTTGGAGGAAAAATCCCGTGGCAGGTCAGTGAACAGGCACAGGCCATTGCCGTCCCAGAACAGGATCTTGATCAAGTTTGCCTTGCGCCCGCGGAACGCAAAGAGGTGCCCGGAGAACGGGTCGGCATTCAGCAGGCCCTGCACCAGCATCGCAAGCCCGTCCAAGCCCTTCCGCATGTCTGTCATCCCAACCGCGATATGAACCCTGACGCCTGTACCTGAAGGAAGCATCATCATGGTGCCGTCCCTTCCAGCACGGCGATCATCCCCCGCACCGTCTCGGGATCGGTATCGCGGTCGAAACGCACGCGGCGACCACCAACCAGTTCCACTTCGATCCCATGCGCCTGACGCTCCACGATGATCGGCGAGGTTGTTGGTGCTAACGAAGATGCAGCCAACGGGCTCACATCAAGTCCGGCATCATCAACGCTCACCGGCAGGAACACCATCGGCTCAGGCGGTGCCAACTCCTGCTTCCACCGGAACAGCAACCGCTTGCCGATCCCATGCCGGCGCGCAACAGCCGAGAGCGAGGTGCCGGGCTTCCCAGCCTCAGCGATAATGCGCTTCTTGTCTGCGAGGCTGAAGCTTCTGCGTGCCTCCGGCGCCGCTCTGAGAGCAGGTATGTAACCCGGCGACATCGCCCCGATATCCTTGTCAGACATATGGCTGGCCATATGCCTAAGCCCACCTCGGCGGTACAAAAGCCCCGGTTTGCGGACCTTCGCCTCGCCCTTGAACTGCGCACGCCAGTTGCCAAACCGCTTCAGCGGCAATCCATGCAGCGCGCAATACTCCCGCTGGTTCAGATGACTCCGAACCCAATCATCGTGATGAAACCGCCAGAAACTCTCAAGTTCCGCGTGCTTCTCCCGGCTATGGCCAGAAAAATTCCCTGTTCTTGAACACAGGGAAAACCTCCCTATATCATTGAATATGCGTATGAATTTCAGAAATTTTTCTACAAAAGCGCTCTAATTTGCACACTTTCCCTGTTTTTTCCCTGTTAGCAGGGAAAATTGAGGCCAGACCGGTTCGCGTTGGACTGCGCGGTGCACCACAAAATTTTGTGGCCCGTCAGGGGCTTCAAACAAGGCGCGTTGGTCGATCCCCTGGGCGCGCAAGGCTTCTGTCCGCGCCCGCTCAAAAAAATGCAGATAGCGGGCATGATAGACGAAGCCGGAAAAATCGGTGTCTTCATAATAGATTCGCAGTTCAAAGCGATGCGCGGCCGTCGCAGAGGGGCTCATGCAGGCAATCCTTGCAGAAAATGCGCAAATTTCAGCAAGCCTTCCGGCCATGGCCCATGCCCGGAGGCTTCGTCGAGCGCACCGGCATCCGCGCCATCGAGCAGCGGCGCCTCCCATGCCTTGGCGAGGGCGTCGATATCGTCGTATCGCAACCTTGGATGCGTGCGGGAAGCCACCAGCACGGCAGGAAATTCAAGCTTTTCGCGCGGGACAATATGCGGGTGCGGATGGATAAAAAACGCTCCGGCCAGGCGAGTTTTGGCGCCATGGGCGGCGCGCAGGGCCAAATCCACGCCTTCTTCCTGGGCGATCACCACAAGCGGGCCTTGCATTTGGTTGAAGCGCGCGCCCAGCGCCTCCTGCCCCAGATCGGGTGTGACCAGATGCGCGGTTTTAAGCCGGGTCTGCCAGCGATAAAGCCAATGTGTATCGCCAAGCAGCGCATTGCCGGGCACAAAAAACAGGTTTGCTTGCGCAACTTTCATGGCACTCTTTTCATGGCACATTGCCCCTCATGCGGGTGTTTTGTGGGCGCGCAAATGCAAACAGGTTTGGGGGGCCAAACCGCCTTTACCGGAAACCGGGATAGCGGCCCATCACATCCAGCACCGCCTGCAAGGCCCATATAACGCTCAACCATATAACGCTCAAACGGTGTTTGTTAAAGGGGGGAAATAAACCCTGCCCGCAGACCCCAGATAACCCAGATATAAGGTGCGGCGAAACATCGACAGTTGACACCTCAACAATTGTCCCCGACAATCCACCCCAGAGCACGCGTTAGACGGGGGGTGTAGTGCACCCTGTGCTGTGTTGCGCATCGCGTATCTGGATCTACGTTTTTTCGGTGCGAACGGCGCTCATTCTCTGCAAGGCCCCGTTATCCGCAAAGCCCCATTATTTGCAACGCCCAAGGAGGCTGCCATGTCCCATCCCCCCCTATCGCCTGCCCCCCTATCACTTGCTGGAAAAACCCTTTTCATCACCGGCGCTTCGCGCGGGATCGGCTTGGCGATCGCGCTGAAAGCTGCCCAAGACGGCGCGAATATTGTGGTGGCCGCCAAAACCACGACCGCGCACCCCAAGCTGGAGGGCACGATTTTCACCGCAGCGGAGGCGATAGAGAAAGCCGGGGGCAAGGCGCTGCCTCTAGCGGTTGATATTCGCGACGATGACGCCGTGGAGGCCGCCTTTGCCCAAGCTGCCCAACATTTTGGCGGCGTGGATATTGTGGTCAACAATGCCAGCGCTATCCAATTGGCCCCGGTTGAAAAACTGGAGATGAAACGGTTTGATCTCATGCATCAAATCAATGCGCGCGGCACGTATCTGGTTTCACGCGCAGCCTTGCCCTATCTGGCAAAGGCGCAAAATCCGCATATCCTGATGCTTTCCCCCCCGCTGGATATGCAGACAAAATGGTTTTCCGGCCATACCGGCTATTCCATGGCCAAATTCGGCATGAGCCTTGTTGTGCTGGGCCTTGCCGGAGAAATGCGCGGGCGCGTGGGGGTCAACGCGCTGTGGCCGCGCACCACCATTGCCACGGCAGCGGTGAACAACCTGCTGGGCGGGGCAGAATTGATGCGCGCCTCCCGCAAACCCGATATTCTGGCCGATGCGGCGCGGGTGATTTTTCTCAAGGACGCCAAGACCTTCAGCGGTAATTTTTTGATCGATGACACCTTTCTTGCCGCAGAAGGGGTTAGCGATTTCGATACCTACCGCGCCGACCCATCAAGCCCGCTGGCACCCGATTTTTTTGTACCGGACAGCATCCCGGCCCCGGCCTGCGCGACCTATGGTCCGCTTAAAGGATAAGCGGATCTTAAAACCGATACCGAAAAAATACATCCAGAAGCATGGGGATGGTGAACAGCCTTCCTTGCGCATTGGCGCGCAAGCGGCTAAGGCTGGATAGATGCGCAGTGCGCGGCCCTTGGCGCGCTGCCCCAACAGGAACCGTGCTCGATGGCCAAAGACCACCCGTTTGATCCAAATTTAGTGCGTGAAATTGCCAGCCTGATTTCTGAAACCGATCTTAGCGAGATCGAAATCGAAAAAGGCGATCTACGCATCCGTGTGGCGCGCCAGCCTGCGCCGGTTGCCGCCCAGACCTTCATGCATGCTTATGCCCCCCCGCCTGCTGCCCCCGCCCCGGTTGCAGCCCCTGCGGCGGCAGCCCCGGCAGCGCCGGTCGCAAAACCCGACGATCTGGGCAAGCACCCCGGCCTTGTCCGCTCGCCGATGGTTGGCACCGCCTATCGTCGCCCCTCGCCCGATGCCAGTGCCTTTGTCGAGATCGGCACGCAGGTCAAGGTCGGCGACAAATTACTGCTCATCGAGGCAATGAAAACCTTCAATGAAATTCTTGCGCCGCGCGCAGGAACCATTGTGCGCCTGATGGTCGAGGATGGCCAGCCGGTCGAGTTCGATGAACCGCTTGTGGTGATCGAGTAAGCCATGTTCGACAAGGTTCTGATCGCCAATCGCGGAGAAATCGCTCTACGGATCCTGCGGGCCTGCAAGGAGCTGGGCATAGCCACCGTGGCGGTGCATTCCACCGCCGATGCCGATGCCATGCATGTGCGCCTTGCCGATGAAAGCGTGTGCATTGGCCCGCCCTCGCCGCGCGATTCGTATCTCAATATTCCCGCGCTCATCGCGGCCTGCGAGATCACAGGCGCGGATGCGGTGCATCCGGGATATGGGTTCTTGTCTGAAAATGCCCGCTTTGCGGAAGTGCTGGAGCAGCATAAAATCGGGTTTATCGGCCCGAAATCCGAGCATATCCGCACGATGGGCGACAAAATCGAAGCCAAACGCACCGCCGTTCGGCTGGGTATTCCGGTTGTTCCAGGCTCAGATGGCGGGATAACGGAGGATGAGGAAGCCAAAAAGGTCGCAAACCGGATCGGCTTCCCGGTGATCATCAAGGCGGCAGCGGGCGGCGGCGGGCGTGGCATGCGCGTGGCGCGCACCAGCGACGATTTAAGCAACGCCCTTCAGGCGGCGCGCACGGAAGCCAAAGCCGCCTTTGGCGATGACGCGGTTTATATCGAAAAATACCTTGAAAAACCCCGCCATATCGAAATTCAGGTGCTCGGCGATGGGCGCGGCAACGCCATCCATCTGGCGGAGCGCGATTGCTCGCTCCAGCGCCGCCACCAGAAAGTGTGGGAGGAAGGGCCCTCGCCCGCCCTTAATGCGCAACAACGCGAGAAAATCGGCGCAATTGTTGCCAAGGCCATGTCCGAACTCAAATATCTCGGGGCCGGTCCGATCGAATTTTTATACGAGAACGGCGAGTTTTATTTCATCGAAATGAATACCCGCATTCAGGTCGAGCATCCGGTTACGGAAATGATCACCGGCATTGATCTGGTCAATG
>CAZGKS010000091.1:4677-8038 GCA_964526275.1 uncultured Methylobacterium sp.
GTAGACCTTCTGCGCATCGTGCGCATCAATGAGCAGATCAAGGTCGCAGCCGGTGCGCCGCTCACGATCAGCCAGAGCGACATCAAGATTTCCGGCCACGCCATTGAATGCCGGATCAACGCCGAACACCCCGCCACCTTCCGCCCCTCGCCGGGCTTGGTGACCTATTTCCACCCGCCCGGCGGGCTGGGGGTGCGCGTCGATTCGGCCGTGTATCAGGGCTACCGCATCCCGCCGCATTACGATTCGCTGGTCGCCAAGCTGATCGTCCATGGCCGCACGCGCAATGAATGCCTGATGCGTTTGCGCCGCGCGCTCGATGAATTTGTGGTGGATGGCATTGAAACCACCTTGCCGCTGTTTCGCACGCTGGTGCGCAATGCCGACATTCAAAACGGCCTCTATGACATCCATTGGCTGGAAAAATTCCTGCGCGATGGCGGCATGGGAGAGGCTCCCTGAGCGAGGGGATCCCTCCGGATCTGTTGCTGGCCGCCTATGCCGAGGGTATCTTCCCGATGGCACAAAGCGCCGATGATCCTTATCTCGATTGGATCGAACCCAAGGAACGCGGTATCCTCCCGCTGGAAGCGTTTCACGTGCCAAGGCGGCTCGCGCGGTTTGTGCGCAATACGCCCTACCAGGTGGTGGCCGATCACGATTTTTCGGCGGTTATCGCAGCGTGCGCGGCCCCACGCGCGAAAGAGGGCCAAACCTGGATCAACGCGCCGATCCGGGAACTTTACGGCGATCTGTTTCGGCGTGGCTTCTGCCACACGATCGAGGTTTATGACGGCAATACGCTGGTGGGGGGCCTTTATGGTGTCTCGATCGGTGCGGCGTTCTTTGGCGAGAGTATGTTTCACCGCGCCCGCGATGCCTCCAAACTGGCTTTGGTGCATCTGGTCGCCCGGCTGCGGGCGGGGGGATACAAGCTGCTCGATGCCCAGTTTTTGACCGAACATCTGGGGCAGTTCGGTGCCATAGCCGTGCCGCGCCTGCGCTACAAGGCGTTGCTGGCGCAGGCTTTGGCGGAGCAGGCGACCTTTTCGCCCTGGCCTGCCCAGCCAGATGGTCGCCACCTTCTGGCGCATTATTTGCCAAGATAAGAATCTTTCACGGCAAGAATTTACGCTTTATGGGCCACTATCCTGCCAGAATATGCCACAAAAGCCATCGGCACGATCAAGCAAGAAAATGGGCCCGGCTGCATTTTGCGCTTTCCTCTGGCCATGGAGGCGTTACACTCCTCCTTAAAGCAAGGTTAGGCGCGCCGTGAGCGGCAAAGCCAAACGATCAAACAGGTGAGGAAACCATGGAATACAAAGCCCCCGTGGACGATCTTCTGGCGGCGATGCGTGTGGTTGCGCGCATGGACGACGGCGCAGCGCAAGGCGTTTATGCCGATCTGGCGGACGGTGTTGCCGAAGCTGTGCTGGAGGAAGCCGCAAAATTCGCCCAAGACCGCCTCGCCCCGCTCAATCGCGTGGGGGATAAGGTCGGCGCAAAGCTGGTGGGCGGCAAGGTTGTCATGCCCGAAGGCTTTGCCCAGGCGTACCGCGATTGGGCGGCTGGCGGCTGGGTTGGCTTGGCCAGCGAAGAGCGCTTTGGCGGGCAAGGCTTGCCGATTTTGCTCAATATCGCCTGTACTGAAATCTGGAATTCCGCCAATATGGCGTTTGCGCTCAACCCGCTGCTCACCATGGGGGCGATCGAGGCGCTAAGCGCGCATGGCACGCCGGAACTGCAACAAACCTTTTTAGCCAAAATGGTCACCGGCGAATGGACCGGCACCATGAACCTTACCGAACCGCAGGCGGGGTCGGACCTGAATTTGCTGACCGCACGCGCTGAAAAACAGCCGGATGGTCGCTATAAAATCACTGGCCAGAAGATTTTCATCACCTATGGCGACCACGAAATCACGGAAAACATCCTCCATCTCGTCCTTGCGCGCCTACCCGATGCCCCGGCCGGTACGCGCGGGATCTCGCTGTTTCTGGTCCCCAAATACCATGTCAATGCCGATGGCTCGCTGGGCGCGCGCAACGATGTCAAGGCGCAGGCGCTCGAACATAAACTGGGGATCCATGCCTCCCCCACCGCCGTGATGATCTTTGGCGATCAGGGCGGGGCAACCGGTTATCTGGTCGGCGAGGAAAACAAGGGCCTTAATTGCATGTTCACTATGATGAACAATGCGCGGTTGGGCGTAGGCGTACAGGGCGTCGCAATTGCGGAGCGCGCCTACCAGCACGCTCTCGCCTATGCCAAGGAGCGCAAACAGGGCCGCGCGGTCGGTGCAAGTGGCACCAGCGCCATTATCGCGCATCCGGATATCAAGCGCATGCTGCTTGAAATGCGCGCCAAAACCGCTGCCGCGCGCGCGATTTGCCTGGCCACCGCGGCTGCGCTGGACCGGGCACACCGGCTCCCGCAGGCAGAGGCGCGCAAGGCCGCCCATGAGGAAGCCAGCCTGCTCACCCCGCTGGCAAAGGCGTTCTCAACCGATATTGCGGTGGAAGTGGCCTCGCTGGGTGTGCAGATCCATGGCGGTATGGGCTTCATTGAAGAGACCGGCGCCGCGCAATATTTCCGCGATGCGCGCATTTTGCCGATTTATGAAGGCACCAACGGCATTCAGGCGATTGATCTGGTGATGCGCAAACTGCCGCTGGCCAATGGCCAGTGTTTGCGCGCCCTGCTGGACCGGCTACACAAAGCCGCCAGCGACGCCAAAGCGGTCAATACGCCTGAATTCGCCCCCATTGCCGCCCGCCTTGCCGAGGCGGTGGGTGCGCTGGAGAGCGCCAGCGCGTTCATGGCCGATGCTCTGGCCAAAAACCCGGATGCCGCCCTTGCCGGAGCGACACCCTATGCGCGGTTATTCGCCCTGACCACCGGCGGCGCTTTTCTGACCGAGCAGGCCTTGGCCGCCCGCGCAGGCGGCGAGGGTGCAGGCGGGGAAGGGGACCGGGTCCAGCTGGCGCGCTTTTTCGCCCAACAGGTGATGAACGCCGCCCCGGCTTTGGCGCAAAACGTGCTGGAAGGTGCAGAGCTTATCGCACAAGCCTATGGTGCTTAATGTGTTTTAGTGCATGTCACAGCCGGGGGGTACGGGTTGATTGCAAAAAATACGATGCAACAAAAAGCTGGAGCGACGGATCTTATTCCATCGAATTGCAAACCGCTCGAACGTGTTTATGCTTTGGATGACACCATCCGGAGCATAAAACGTATTATTTTATAAAGAGATGAGCGCAGGATATGTTTCTTTAAAAATCCGTTATGCTCTATAGCGTTTTTGCTTTTGATGGGATCATCAAGAGCAAAAGACGCGTTCTTCTATAAAGAGATAAGC
>CAZGKS010000092.1:0-8017 GCA_964526275.1 uncultured Methylobacterium sp.
GGCGGGCGCGTGCGGGCGGCGTCGTTTCGACCCACGCCCCCGTGTGGGGGCGACCTTGGTGAGTTTGTTCCCCAGATGCGCCAGTTCGTGTTTCGATCCACGCCCCCGTGAGGGGGCGACCTCGGAGGAGCTATGGGGGTAGGGGTGGTTTTCGCCTGTTTCGATCCACGCCCCCGTGAGGGGGCGACCCCGCCACTATATAAATATGCCAGGATACACGCTGTTTCGATCCACGCCCCCGTGAGGGGGCGACCGCCGCGCCACCTTACGCGAGCAGGGCCGATGGAAGTTTCGATCCACGCCCCCGTGAGGGGGCGACCGCGCTCAAAGGGGCGCGATTGGATGGCTTTCAAGATGTTTCGATCCACGCCCCCGTGAGGGGGCGACCTTCCGGTTGACGCATTGCCAGCGCCGCGCTGGGGGGTTTCGATCCACGCCCCCGTGAGGGGGCGACCCTTCTCCGCAGCGCTCGCGTTGCGCTCAGATGGCGTTTCGATCCACGCCCCCGTGAGGGGGCGACCTTTTTCTTTTCTTCTGCCGTTTTCGGCATGACGGGTTTCGATCCACGCCCCCGTGAGGGGGCGACCGAGCCCCCGCCATTGGGCGCGGGATAATCGTTCCGTTTCGATCCACGCCCCCGTGAGGGGGCGACCCAGATCGTTTTCGCCCGCAGGATGATGCACCCGGCGTTTCGATCCACGCCCCCGTGAGGGGGCGACCTATATCCTCACTACGTTCGGATATATCTTTGGGCGTTTCGATCCACGCCCCCGTGAGGGGGCGACCCGCAGGAGCGCTATGCCCTCCGTCCCCGCGCGCAGTTTCGATCCACGCCCCCGTGAGGGGGCGACCTTGTCGTTGCGTCGCTATACGCGCAGCCGATAGTCTGTTTCGATCCACGCCCCCGTGAGGGGGCGACCTCCGGCATTCTGGTCCGCACCAATGGCGACCAGGGTTTCGATCCACGCCCCCGTGAGGGGGCGACCGTCGCGGTGATTTCGCCGCCAACCCCCTCGATCGTTTCGATCCACGCCCCCGTGAGGGGGCGACCCCGATAGAGCGGTGCCTTGTCATATTTGATCTGCCGTTTCGATCCACGCCCCCGTGAGGGGGCGACCCGCTTTGGCGGCGTCCATTCTGCTGCAATGGTTGGTGTTTCGATCCACGCCCCCGTGAGGGGGCGACCGAGTTGATGCGGTTGCCCCACCGGCTGGGGCAGGGTTTCGATCCACGCCCCCGTGAGGGGGCGACCGAAGCCATGAAGGCGACATTGAATCGCTCATCCCGTTTCGATCCACGCCCCCGTGAGGGGGCGACCCAAGGCCGGGTCAATACCGGCCTTAAAGCCCGGTTGTTTCGATCCACGCCCCCGCGAGGGGGCGACCTCCGCCAACAGCTGGACGTCCTCAGGCTCCGAGAGTTTCGATCCACGCCCCCGTGAGGGGGCGACCGGTGAGGCTCTTTAAGTCTTTGACATATCTCAATGTTTCGATCCACGCCCCCGTGAGGGGGCGACCCAACCATGCACACCAAGCCAGCGAGGTACGACGAGTTTCGATCCACGCCCCCGTGAGGGGGCGACCGCACCGGTGCGTGGTTCATCGACCTGCCCGGCGTGTTTCGATCCACGCCCC
The DNA here is from genome assembly GCA_964526275.1 of uncultured Methylobacterium sp. Taxonomy (GTDB): domain Bacteria; phylum Pseudomonadota; class Alphaproteobacteria; order Rhizobiales; family Beijerinckiaceae; genus Rhabdaerophilum. The sequence continues at coordinate 1,635 of CAZGKS010000092.1, forward strand.
CGTGAGGGGGCGACCGGGATCAAGCGACGGGCGATTCCTTTCGGATTTGTTTCGATCCACGCCCCCGTGTGGGGGCGACCTTTGCGCTCATGGGCGGAGACGCGGGCGCGGCCAGTTTCGATCCACGCCCCCGTGAGGGGGCGACCGAGCGCAGCCTTGAGCAGCTCCCCCAAACTATCGGCGTTTCGATCCACGCCCCCGTGAGGGGGCGACCGTTTAGGGCTGGCAATAAGACCATTTTTGCCAAAGTTTCGATCCACGCCCCCGTGAGGGGGCGACCTGTCTGCGTGTAAAGCACGGAATTTACTGCGCGAATAGGGATAAAAGTGCGAAGGGCTGCGCTAAATGTTTCATAAATTGAAGGAGAATGGGGGGAAGATTTGTTTTGTAAGGATAATCAATACGGTATCTTGTTTGCGAAACGGTCGATCTTTGTGGGCACGCTTATGGTTCGCAAAACAGGTAAGCAACGCTTAAGCTAAAACGACATGCACCAACTGCCGCGCGCAGCGAATAACCGCAATCGATGTCAATTTTGCATTCTTGACACCCATTTGTAGCTTGTACAAGCGGGAAGAGCGGTCGGTCAAGCTAGGGTCAGGATCCATTCAACATAGAAGGTTGGTCACCTCTAAAAGGAAAGAGCATCCTTTGTTTTACAAGTGGATAGGATGTTTTTTTGTTTTCCCGCGATTTTCCGGACGCGATTTTGACAGCAAATGGATACGTCACCCCCCCTCAACCGTGCCTTGGGGTACGCTTTTCGGGTTTTTCCTATCCTTTTGCGCGCCAAAATCACCCCAACCCTCTATAATAAGGAGTCTTGACCCCAGGGCGTAGACTCATAAGAACCAAATGACTGTTGCGGTGATATGAGCGGCGGCGAGGAAAGTTTCCGGGCATCGGAAGGCGCGCAGGCTGAGCTGGCGCCCGTCTTTGAGGCGACTAAACATGCGCTCCACGATGTTGCGGGTCTTGTAGAGGTCTGTATCGTATTTGACCTGCACCTTGCGGTTTTTCCGGGGCGGGGTGCAGGCGAGTGCTTCGGTTTCCGACAGCCCGTCGCGCAGATGATTGGCATCGTATCCGCGGTCCGCGATGAGCGTCAGCCCTTCGCAACATAGGGCGCAAGACATTGGCGTGCTTGGGAAATATCGGCCCGGTTGCCCGCCGTCAGCCCCAGGTGAACCGGGCGGCCCGTCCCATCGCAGACCAGATGCAGCTTTGAATTCAGCCCACCTTTGGTTTTGCCAATGCAGCGCCCGCCATCCGTGTTTTTTTGACACCCTTCGCCGCGATCCGATGCGCCTTGACGTGGCTCGCGTCGATCATCAGCGTCGAAAAATCGGCGCTTTCGCGCGCCAGAGTTTCGAAAACGCGCTGGAAAACCCCCGCCTCAGACCAGCGCTTGTAACGATTGTAGAGCGTCTTTGCCGGGCCGTATTCGGCAGGCACATCCGACCAGCGAGAGCCGCGTTGCAGGCAAAAAATGATCCCCGACAGAACCCGCCGGTCATCCACACGCGGAACGCCGCGCGGCTTGTTCGGCAGCAAGGGACTGATTTTGTTTCACTGTTCTTCACTGAGCCAGAAATTCGGTGACATGAAACCTCCATCGTTTCATATCTTGAATAACATCTCAGTTTATAGGTCTATACCCTGGGGTCTAGGGGCAAAGGCAAGCGCAACAAGGGGGGCAAGGGTAACGAGAAGACGAGCGCTGAAAGGGGACGAGAGCAACAAGGCGGCGCTTGCGTTTGGCGCCTCCTGCTGCGCGCAGCCTGCATCAGCCTTCGTAATGGTCAATCACCAGCCGTTCGAGCAAGCGCACCCCAAAGCCGGGCGACCAGCTTTTATTGGTTTCGCTGGTGGGGGCGCCAAGGGCAACGCCGGCAATATCGAGATGCGCCCACGGCGCCCCATCCACAAAGCGCTGCAAGAATTGCGCCGCGCTGATCGAGCCCGCAAACCGACCGCCGGAGTTTTTCATATCGGCGAATTTGCTATCCATCAGCGTGTCATATTCGGGCCCAAGCGGCATGCGCCACAAGCGTTCGCCGGTGGCTTCCCCGGCCTCGAACAGGCGCGTGGCCAGCTCGTCGTTATTAGTAAACAACCCGGCCCGGTCCTGCCCGAGCGCGACCAGAATAGCCCCGGTAAGGGTGGCCAGATTGACCATGAATTTCGGCGCATAGGTAGTTTTGACATACCACAGCAAATCTGCCAGCACGAGCCGCCCTTCGGCATCGGTATTGATAATCTCGATGGTTTGGCCGGACATGCTGGTGACAATATCACCGGGGCGCTGCGCCTTGCCATCGGGCATGTTCTCGACCAGCCCGATCACGCCGAGCACATTGGCGCGCGCCTTGCGGGAGGCCAGCGTATGCATCAGGCCGACCACTGCGGCTGCCCCGGCCATATCGCCCTTCATATCTTCCATGCCGCCTGCGGGCTTGATCGAAATCCCCCCGCTATCGAACACGACCCCCTTGCCAATGAACGCGACGGGCGGCGCTTTGGCATCGCTCGCGCCATTCCAGCGCATTACCACGACATAACTTTCCTGGTGGGAGCCCAGCCCAACCCCGAGCAGGGCGCGCATGCCCAGTTTCTTCAAGGCTTTTTCATCGAGCACTTCGATCTCCACGCCCAATTTTTCCAGCGCAGAGGCCCTGCGGGCAAATTCTTCCGGCGTGAGGATATTGGCGGGCTCGTGGATCAGGTCGCGCGCGAGCACCACACCGTCCTGCACCGCATCGGCACGGCGCAACGCCTTGCGCACGCCCTCCCCTCGCTCGACATGCAAAACAAGTTTGGGCGGCTTGCGCGATGCGCCCTTCTCGCCCGTGCTCTTTTCTGGGGCGCTCTTCTCTGGGGCGGCGGCTTCGGTTTCATCGCCGGATTTTTTGGTCTGGTAACGCGTGAATTTATAGCTGCACAGCCGCATCCCCAGCACGAAATCCGCCCAGAAACTGTCCTCGACCGGCCCGCTTGGTAGTGCCGCCAGCACGGAGACCGTTTCGGCCTTGTCGATCAAGGAAAAGGTTTTACCGCCCAGCTTCAGCGGATCGATCTTGCCTGCCCCGACCCCGACCACGACCAGGCTAGCCAAGGTGCCATCGGCGAGGGTTTCGGCGGGAAGGCGCAGGCTTGCGCCCAATTTTCCGGTAAAATGCTCGCTTTCACACACCTGCACAAGCCGCGCGGCAAGCACCTCCCCCAGCCGTTGCTGAACCGTTTGCGCCAGGGTGTGGCCGGTATCGGCAAAAACAACGAGAACCGGTGCCAGCGTTGCGGAAAATTCCGCCAGGGACACCGATGCGGTTGCGGTAACAGGAGCGGGTTTTGCCATGGTGCACCTTCAGAAATCAGGAGGATTATAAGGGAATAGAGTGTGACGATACGCGGGCAAGAAAACGATACGCGGGCAAGAAAATGGGCGGCGCAAGCGACCCGGCAACCAACCCGGCAAGCGCACCATGCGCTTGTTTATTTCAGCAAACCCGTTTGATTGCAACGCGGCGCTTGCTAACAAGGGACAAAAATAACACGGGGCTCCCGTTGATACGCCGCCACCAATAGCCTCCCCTTGCCTTTACGTGAATTTTTCGACACAAGAACAGGGTTTACACGCGTCTTGGTTGATACGCGTCTTGCCCGTGGATGTGCCCTGCCTCATGCCGATTATCGAGCGTTACTTCTTTCGTATTTCGGCGACCGCTTTCGTGGCGTGCCTTGGCGCGCTTACGGCCATGATCTGGCTAAGCCAGGCCTTGCGGGAAATGAACCTTGTCACCGGCAAGGGCCAGACCGTGCTGGTCTTTTTGCAAATCACCTTGTTCGGTCTGCCTGCCCTTGTTACGATCATTGCCCCTGTCGCGCTGTTTATCGCGCTGCTTTATGCGCTCAACCGCCTCAATTCAGACAGCGAGCTGATTGTGATCAGCGCTTCCGGCCTCTCCCCCAAGGCCAGTTTGCGCCCCTTTGCCGTGCTGGCGCTGTTATGCGCGCTCATGGTCGGCTACATGACCTTGCACGCTATCCCGCAGAGTTTTCAATCCTTGCGGGTGCTGATCACCAAAGTGCGCACCGATCTGGTAACGCGCCTGTTGCAGGAGGGTAAATTCATCGCGCTCGATCGCGGGATCCTGTTTCATTTCCGCGAGCGCCTGCAAGGCGGGGGCATGGGCGGCGTGATGATCCACGATTCGCGTGATCCCAAGCTGTCCTCAACCTATCTGGCAGAACGCGGCGCGATTATCGAATCAGAGGGCAATTCCTATCTGGTGCTGGAGCGCGGTTCCATGCAGCGGCAGGACAGCGCAAGGCGGGAAAACACGATTATCGCCTTTGAAAGCTATGTATTCGACCTTGAGCAATTCGAGCAGCAAGGCAGCAATACCGCCCCGCTCAAGCCGCGCGAGCGCGCAACGCTGGATTTATGGCGGGAAGGCAAGCCCACCTCCCCCGCCCAGCGCGTTGCCTATAACCGCTTGCGGGTTGAATTCCACGATCGCTTTGTCAATGTGCTCTATCCTTTTGCGACCCTTGCCATCGCTTTTGCGGCGTTGGGCATACCGCGTACCACCCGCCAGAACCGCGGTCTGGCCATTACCAGCGCCGTGCTGGCGCTGGTGGCGCTGCGCATTGCGGGGTTTGCCGCCGCCAGCCTTGCGGCCCGCACTCCGAGCGGGCTTTACTGGATGTATGGCGTGCCGTTTGTGGCCATAGGGTTAAGCACGCTCATAACGTTGCACGCCTTGCGCCCGCATAAATCGCTGTTCAGTTTGCCGCAATTCACCCTGCCTTGGGGGAAGACCGCATGATCGGGCGCACCTTGGGCTTGTATTTAGCGCGGCGGTTCGGCAATGGCGTGATGATCGTTCTGGCCACGATTTTCATTTTGATATACACAATTGATTTTGTTGAATTTTTACGCAGAGGCAGCGATGTCGCCGGGGGAGATGCCGCCACCATGGCATTGCTGGCTTTGCTGCGTACGCCTGCCACGTTGGAGCGGATCTTGCCCTTCGCCTTGCTGTTTGGCGCCATGGCGAGCCTGATCGGGCTCTCGCGCAAGCTCGAACTGGTGATCGCGCGGGCGGCGGGGTATTCCGTATGGCAGTTTCTCGCCCCGGCGCTGCTGGTTGCGCTGGCGCTTGGAGCGGGGGCGAGCGTGGTGTTCAACCCCCTTGCCGCCCATTTCAAGGATCGGGCGGGGGCAATCGAAGCCAGGCTATTTTCCCGCCCCTCCGCCAATAGCGGCAAGGAGATCTGGTTTCGTCAGCGCTCCGTGGATGGCGAGGCGATTTTCCATGCGGTCGCCTATGATCCTGTCCAGTCTGCCTTGATGGGGGTCACGGTGTTTGTGATGGATGACCGCAACCGCATTCTGGAGCGGATCGAGGCGCAAAAAGCCGATCTCCGCGCCGGTTATTGGCTGTTTCAGGATGCCCGCACGGTTTCGGTCGATGAAGTGCCGCAAACCTTTGCGCGGTACATGCTCGCCTCCACTTTGCGCCCGGATGAACTCAAAGCCAATCTGGGGCCAGACCAAAGCGCTGATTTCTGGAGCTTGCCGGAGACGATCGAGCGTCTTTCACTTGCAGGGCTCGACACAACACGCTATCGACTGCTGTATCAAAATTTGCTGGCGCGTCCGGCGTTTTTGATCACCATGGTTTTGATCGCAGGGTGCTTTTCGTTAAGGTTTCTGCGCTCTGGTGGTGTAGCGCAAATGGTATTGGGTGGCATGATCGCAGGATTTGGCCTCTATGTCGCAACCGAGGTTGCGCAAGACCTCGGTAAAGCCGGGATGGTTACCGCCATCTTTGCGGCGTGGATGCCGCTTGCCCTGGGCGCTTCACTGGCCGTTTTACGCCTGTTGTATCAGGAAGATGGCTGATGCAGCGCCGCTTTGATCCCAGCTTCCTGTCCCCGCTCTTCCTGTTTGCACCAAGCTTTTTGCGGGGGCGTGTAAGGGCGTGCGCGCGCATGGTTTATGCGCGCCTTGCCGCCGCCCCCTTGGCTGCACTTATCCCCGTTTTGATTCTTTTTATCGGGATGCAGAGCGCGCAAACGCTCCATGCGCAAACGCTGAACGACCGAATGAGCGCCAAAGCGCAAAAAAATACCCCAACCCCGATGCTGGTGGAAGCCAACGAGATGCTGGTGGACCGCGACCGCGACCGCGTGAGCGCCGTTGGTAAGGCCGTTTTGCGCTATGACGGGCGGGTTCTGGAAGCCGAACGCGTGGTTTATGACAAAAAAACCAAGCGCGTGCATGCGGAAGGGCAGGTCCGCATCACGGAGGCCGATGGCACGCTCTCCTTTGGCGAGCGTTTTGAGCTGACCGATGATTTCAAGCAAGGCTTCATTGA
>CAZGKS010000093.1:0-7587 GCA_964526275.1 uncultured Methylobacterium sp.
GTCGAAGAGCCCATATGCGGCAACAAAACCACCTTGCCGCTTTCTGCAAGCCGGACAAGGGCGGTGGAAATTGCAGGTTCATGCTCATAGACATCGAGCGCTGCACCCCCCAGATGCCCGCTTTCGAGGGCTATGGTCAAGGCGTCGGTATCGATAATCTCCCCCCGCGCGGTATTGACCAGCACAGCCCCCTGTTTCATCAGGTCCAGCCGCCGCGCGCCGAGCAAATGAAAGGTTGAAGGCGTGTGCGGGCAATGCACGCTCACAATATCCATCCGTGCCAACATACGATCGAGCGAATCCCAATAGGTCGCTTCCAGCTCTTCCTCAAGGCGTTTGGCAACAGGGCGGCGATTATGATAATGCACCTGCAGCCCGAAAGCGCGCGCGCGCCGCGCGACCGCCATGCCAATCCGCCCCATGCCGATAATGCCGATCCGCTTGCCATGGATGCGCTGGCCGAGCATCCAGTTGGGCGACCAGCCATGCCATTGCCCTTGCGGAATAACCCGTGCGCCTTCTACAAAGCGCCGCGCAACCGCAACAATCAACGCCATGGTGAAATCGGCCATATCTTCGGTCAAAACACCGGGCGTATTGGTGACGATGATCCCGCCTTTGCGCGCGGCTGCTATATCCATATGGTCGGTACCATTGCCGAAATTGGCGATCAGCTTGCACTTTGGGCCCGCCGCCGCGAGAATTTCAGCATCCAGGCGGTCGGTAATGGTGGGCACAAGCACATCGGCGCGTGCCAGAGCGGCTTTGAGCGCATCGGCGGAAAGCGGCGCATCGGTGGGGTTACGCTCCAGAGTAAAGAGTTCCGCCATCCGGCTTTCAATGACATCCGGCAGGCGGCGAGTTAAGATCACCAGCGGTTTGGTGCTGTTCATGCCCAGTTCCTCATGCACATGTCCTTATACTCGTGTCCTGCCTAGAGCATAACGCGTTTTGATGGAAACAAATCCTGCTCTTGTCTTGTTATTTTCGCATGCTTTTTGCGCCAACCCGAATCCCCTTTATCGCAGCAGGCGCTATTGCGCCAGAACACGCGGCGGCGGAAAGGTGATCTCCACCATTGTTCCATCTCCCGGATGCGAGCGGATGGCAAAATGCGCCCGGTTTGCTTCCGCCAAGGCCTTGGTCAGCGGCAACCCCAATCCTGTGCCATCGCCGGTGCGGTATTGCCCAACCTGTTGGAAGGGTTCGAGCGCGCGGATGATTTCTTCCTCGCTCATCCCCACACCGGTATCGCGGATGCGCAGCACGACCTCCCCAAGCTCGGTTTGCACGGTGGAGGCGATCACTTGCCCGCCCGGCTCTGTGAAGCGGGTCGCGTTGGACAGCAGATTGAGCATGATCTGGCGCATGGCGCGTTCATCGGCAACGACGGGCGGAAGGTTATGCGCCAATTGCGTGCGGATCAAAACGCGGTTCGTATTGGCCTGCGGCTGGATCATGGCGATACAGCCGGTCAGAATGCTGTTGAGATGCACGGCCGCAAAATCCAGATCGACCCGCCCGGACTCGATTTTAGCTAAATCCAGCAGATCATTGACCAAGCTGATCACGTGCCGACCCGAGGCGCGAATATCTTCAAGGTATTCCTTGTATTTTTCGGTGCCTATCGGCCCCAGGCGCTCCTCTGCCATGACCTCTGAAAAGCCGATAATCGCGTTCATCGGCGTGCGGATCTCATGGGTTATCCGCGCCAGAAAGGTGGATTTTTTGGCAGAGGCCTCTTCTGCGCGCTGGCGGGCCGCCAGCATCTCAAGTTCGGCCTGTTTGCGGGCGGTCAAATCGCGCAAGACCAACCCGAACCGCATGGGCGATGCTTCCCGAATGCGGGAGACGGTCATGAAAAGCGGTACGATCCCGCCTTTTTTCTCGCGGCCGATAACCTCGCGGCCATCGTTGAGCAGGGCGCGCAGGCCATTGCCTTTGGCAACATCCAGCGCATCGAGCACTTCGGTCTGGCTATCCTTCTGGAACAAGACACTCACGCTCTTGCCGACAACCTCACTACTGTTATAGCCGAGCAAGGCTTCGGCAGAGCCGTTGAGGGTCAGGATTCTGCCCTCGACATCCAGCGTTATAACGCCGTCGCTTGCGGTATCGAGCAGCATCCGCAATTCACCGCTCTCTTCATACAAGGTTGCAAGATTGTGCGTCGCCTGATCCAGCTTGGTCTGCAAGGCGGCTTCTTCGGAGGGATAAAATAAAACAATATGCAGCGCATGCCCCGCGACGGGCAGCACAAGGCGGTGCAGAACGCCCTCAAAAGGGGCGCTCCCCTTGGGTGTCAAGCGCAACAAGGTGCGTGCGCCGGGGGGGGGCAGTGGCCGGTTGCCCAGCAATACCGCCAAGCCTTTCTCTTTCAGGAAGGCATCTGGAACGCTATAACCTGCAAGATGCAACCCTGCTCGGTTGGCAAATACCACGTGGTCGCCCCGCAAGGCGATCGCCCCGAAGGGCAATGCATCGAGAAAGCGCAGAACGCTGCTCAACGAATCTTTGTTGGTGTCGAGAGCAGGGATAGCGGCAGATGGTGCCGGGGCTACCTTGTGGGTTTCTTGCTTGTTTATCTGGACGACCTGCTCCTTTAAACCCTGTGCAGGCATAGGAGCAGGGGTGGTCTTGGTCAAAACCTGTGCGATCGTGCTGAAAGCAACCTGTTCAGTTGCAGAGAGCACCGGCGTTCGCGCGCTCGGTTTGACAGGAATAGGGGCTGGAGGATCCGCCTTGGGCGGGGCGGTGTGGGCCGCAACGGGCAAAGAAACAGGCGCAGGGACGGGCTTTTGCACCGGAGCGGGAGATTCTTTTTCTTCTCGTGCTTTTTCTTGCCGTTCTACCGCACGTGCATCCGGTGGTTTGTCTGTCTCTTTTTTGTTATGGGCATGCGAAGGGGGCGCACCATGCCTATCGCTTGGCCTATCGCTTGGCGGCGTAGTTTCAGCCTGTGCTGTCTCTTGCGCCGTGCTGATCTTGGAGGGGGACGCAGGTTCAGCCCCTTCCAAACGCGGAGGGGCCGGGTCGCCGGTAGCGCTATTGGCGCCTTGAAGCAAACCACTTGGAGATAAAGCACTTGGAGATAAAGCATTTGCGGCATGCGCAGGCTGCGGCGTGGTAAGCCTGCCCGCTTGGTCGCGAATAGCGGCAGGGGCTGTGTAGCCAACACCCCCGGTCGTCACGGTTGTTGCGGAAACATTATAGCGTAATGGCGATTCCCTCGCCGGAAGAGCGTCTTGGACAGAGGGTTGGTCTTGCGCGATCGCTGGCGACGTGGCGGCCTTTTGCGCCGGCAATAAATGGGGTGGAAAAATATAGGCTGGCAATATCTGGATGGATCTTGCGGTGTCTTGCGGTTTCTCTGCCGCTTTCCCAGTGGTTTTATCTGGAAGGGTCTCTAAAGCCGCAGCATCGAGGCTTACGGTCTCGCCGAGCAGGCCAAAGCCGACATAATCCCCCGATTGCCCGGCAAGCGGACGGGCAAATAAATCCAGGGCGACCGCGTGCCCTTGCTCGCCCAACGGCCAGTTGAGCCGAAAATCCGTGATTGGCACCGCTTTGGCAATACGTTCGGCCAAGGCACGGGCGGCTGCGGGGTCAAAACGCGCCACCCATTGCGCCAGTTCAACACCCGATGGCGGCATCGGCGCGTGCTGAGCGGGCGCCGGAAAGCGGGTCACCCATTCTTTCACATGCCCGGTGGTATTGAGCGTGAAGCTGAAACGCCGGGCCATTTTGGGATCGGGCGCCTCCGATAGTCCGGCAAGGTGGGGGTTATCCGCAGGCCCCGGCAAGGGGGGCGCAAGCGGGCCTGTAGCTGGGGAAGCCTGCGCTGCCCCTGCTCGCTCGGGTTGCATGGCCTGATTTTCAGAAATATCCAGCAAATGCACCAAAACCGCTTTTTCGCCAGCGCTGGTTTTCAAGCTGTGGCAGCGCGCCAATACGGTGCCCTCCCCCAACATTCCGGGAATGAACAAGCGTTCAAGCTGGCCTTCCGGCGCGGCGGAACCGGTTTGGGCTATATGCTGGAGCCGGGCAATCGCGGGGGTATTGGTGGGTAACCCTTGCCGGATAAGCGCGCCCAAATGCGCAAAGCCCATTTGGCGGGCCGCACCATCATTGGCCCATAAAACGGATATGCCATCCGCGTGCACAATCATTACCTGTGCCTCTGGCGGCAAGGTTGCTTGCACAATGCTCGGCACGCCGAAGAGATCCGGCAGGAGAAACCCCGTTTTATCTGCCAAGCTACGCGTCATCTCTTACCCTACCCGATACGCATGTACACATTCTCGCTGGAGAACCTGCTGACTGGATGGCCTGCATTTTTTAAGGGCAGAACCCCATTTTCAAGAGCTATACTCCGCTGGGTAACGCTTCAGCGGGCTGTGCCTGCCACTGGCGATAGATCAGCGCTTACCTTGTTTCAGATGTACGTTTTTATGAAAGATTTTACCAGTCTTTTCGATGCACGCCTATGCGTTTTGTGCGGATGCTGAAACCAATTTATCGCACAAAAGCGCCAAAGCAGGGCTTACCCCTCGCCGTTATCCTTGTCACCCGCGCGGGAATCTTCGCCGCGCAGATCTTCCGCGCGCGGCATTTTCATGATGTTATAGCCCGAATCAACGTAATGGATCTCCCCGGTCACCCCGCCTGATAAATCCGAGAGCAGATACAAAGCGGAGCCCCCCAATTCTTCCAGCGTGATCGGCCGCCCAAGCGGGGCGTGCTTGGTCTGATACGTGAAGGTGAAGCGGGCATCGGCAATGCCTGCCCCGGCCAAGGTACGCACGGGGCCCGCCGAAATGGCGTTGACGCGGATACCCTCCCGCCCGAAATCGGCCGCCAGATAGCGCACCGAAGCTTCAAGCGCCGCCTTGGCAACGCCCATCACGTTGTAATTGGGCGAAACGCGCTCCGAGCCACCATAGGTCAGGGTGAGCATGGTGCCGCCTTGCTTCATCAGCGGCGCGGCGCGTTTGGCCAGTTCTGTGAACGAAAAGCACGAAATCACCATGGTTCTTGTGAAATTCTCGCGCGTTGTATCGGCGTAGCGGCCTTTAAGCTCGTTTTTATCGGAAAAACCGATCGCATGGATCAGAAAATCGAGCTTGCCCCATTCCGCTTCGAGCGCGGCAAAGACAGAATCGACCGAGGCAAGATCTTCGACATCGCAGGGCAGCACCAACGAGGCGCCAAGGCTTTCCGCCAGCGGCTTGACCCGCTTGCCCAGCGCTTCACCTTGGTAGGTGAAGGCGAGCTGCGCCCCCTGCGCCGCCAGCGCACGCGCCATGCCCCAGGCAATCGAATTCTGGTTGGCAACCCCCAGGATGAGGCCGCGCTTGCCTGCCATCAACCCCATCATCACGCCTCCGGATGCTTGAGGATGATGGTTGCGTTGGTGCCGCCGAACCCGAAGGAATTCGACATGACATGGCCAAGCTTGGCGTTATCGATCCGCTTGCGGACGATATTCATATCGGCCATATCGGGGTCGATCTCCTCGATATGCGCGCTCTCGCAGATAAAATGATTGCGCATCATGATCAGCGAATAAATGGCTTCCTGCACGCCGGTGGCCCCCAGTGAATGGCCGGTCAGCGATTTGGTGGCCGCAATCGGGATCCCTTGCGCCTTCGCGCCAAACACTTCGCGCACGGCTTCGATTTCCTTGCCATCGCCGACCGGTGTTGAAGTGCCATGCGGGTTGATATAATCGATCGGCACTTTGAGATCGCCCAAAGCCTGCCGCATGCACCGCACCGCGCCCTCGCCGGAAGGGGCAACCATGTCATAGCCGTCGGAGGTGGCGCCATAGCCGACAATCTCGGCCAGAATATTGGCGCCGCGCGCTTTTGCAACCTCATAGGCTTCCAGCACGACAACGCCCGCCCCGCCCGCGATCACAAAACCATCGCGGTTTTTGTCATAGGCGCGCGAAGCGGTTGAGGTGTTGAAATTTGACGACATCGCCCCCATCGCGTCAAACAACACCGAGAGGGTCCAATCGAGTTCCTCGCACCCGCCCGCGAAAACGCGGTCCTGCTTGCCCCATTGGATGAGTTCATAGGCATTGCCGATGCAATGGTTGGAAGTGGCGCAGGCCGAAGAGATGGAATAATTGACCCCTTTGATCTTGAACCAAGTGGCCAATGTTGCCGAAGCGGTGGAAGACATGGCTTTGGGCACGGCAAAGGGGCCAACGCGCTTGGAATTACCGCTCTCGCGCGCTTTATCCACCGCCTCGATCAAGGTGCGGGTGGAAGGCCCGCCCGAGCCCATGACAATGCCCGTGCGTTCGTTGGAGATTTCCGCTTCGCTCAGCCCAGCATCGGCGATAGCCTGCTCCATGGCGACTTGGTTCCAGCCCGTGCCGCCGCCATGGAAGCGCATCGCCCGGCGATCGAGCACCGTGGCGGGATCAAGGGTCGGGCAGCCATACACGCGGCTACGGAAACCATGCGCTTCGAATTCCGGGGAGAACGTGATGCCGGAGCGTGCCTCCCGCAGCGAAGCCGTGACTTCCTGCACATCGTTGCCGATCGAAGAGACTATACCCATTCCGGTAATGACAACCCGCCGCATCCGCTCTCTCCTTTGTTGTCCTGCTTTGCCCGTTTATCGGTTGGTTATCTGCTTTTGGCGGTTACATACCCGGCTGGAACAGCCCGACGCGCATATCCGCTGTTGTATAAATGCGTTTGCCATCGGCCTCCAGCCAGCCATCGGCGATACCGAGCACGAGTTTGCCCTTGAAAACGCGTTTGAGATCGACACCATAAACGACCTTCTTGACGCTTGGGAGCACCTGATCGATGAATTTCACCTCGCCCACGCCCAAGGCTCGCCCACGCCCCGGCAACCCGAGCCAACCCAGATAAAACCCGGTCATCTGCCACAAGGCATCGAGCCCCAGACAGCCGGGCATCACCGGATCGCCCTGAAAATGGCACGAGAAAAACCACAGATCCGGCCGCACATCCAGCTCCGAGACAATCGTCCCCTTGCCATGCGCGCCGCCGGTTTCTGAAATATCGGTGATGCGATCAAACATCAGCATGGGGGGCAAGGGCAGTTGGGCATTGCCCTGCCCGAACAATTCCCCGCGCCCACAGGCAAGCAGATCATTGTAATCGAACCGGTTTTTACGCGCTGCGGTTTGCTCACTCATACGGGCTCATCCCTGTTGACGATTTCATCTCGCCCCGTTGTAATGCGCCCGCCTGGCACATGCCAGCAAAAAATAGGGCGGGCGGACGAAGACAAAGCACGCTTTTCGCGCCAGCATAAAACCCTCGCTGCGCACCCAACCGGGAAATCTGTTGGGCGCCGCCGTTTTGACAGGCGGCCTGCCCCTATTGCAGGGTCAATCGCCCTGCCCGGGATTTTCAGAAAAAAAGCGCGAAAATTTATCCTGCTCGCCATCAAAGTGTTTGGCATCGGTGGGTGCCTCGCGTTTGATGGTGATATTGGGCCATTTTTTTGAAAAATCGGCGTTGATCTTCAGCCAATTCTCCAACCCTGGTTCGGTATCCGGCTTGATGGCTTCGGCGGGGCATTCGGGCTCGCATACGC
>CAZGKS010000093.1:7597-8013 GCA_964526275.1 uncultured Methylobacterium sp.
AGATACATTCATCCGGGTGGATGACCAGCATATTCTCGCCTTCATAAAAGCAATCGACCGGGCATACCTCAACGCAATCCATGTATTTGCATTTGATGCAATTATCGGTGACGATGTAAGTCATGACGATCTCCCGAGAGCTTTCCGATACCGCCCCTTTGCGGCATGAAAAGGCATAAACTACCCTATGAAAACAAGGCGCCTCCCAACGGAACCGAACCTTGTGCGCATCATCTTCTTTTCGCAGGCTACGATACACCCGCTTCCGCTTTATCCCAGCCTGCTCCAACCGCGCTGATACGCGCCAAAGCGGGGGCGGCTCAGGCTTTGCTTGTGTTTCGATGCGCTGGCAACCCCTTAATCGCAAAATGCGCCCGCGTCATAGTGGCGCGGGCGCAAGATTGCAGGGTCAGCGC
>CAZGKS010000094.1:0-2816 GCA_964526275.1 uncultured Methylobacterium sp.
GGGTACTTTTTCTTATGAACTGGACCAACTTCGTGACGATCTTTACAAAAAAGCGCAAGGTGAACTCGACCCCGTAAAACGCGCCGCGATGTATATCGCCATGAATGATATGGTGATCAACGACAACGCCGTCATTCCGGTTGTGTATCGCCCACGGCTTTATGTTGTGCAAGATTCCATGCGCGTGCGTGTCTCCGGCTGGGATTGCGATACCGCGTTGATTGAAGATTGGTATCGCGTCAGCTGATCTTGCATCGCCCTGCGGATGCGGCCCCTGCGCGCCGCATCCGCACCTTCATGCAGGCAAGCATCCCATGCAGGGAAGTATCCGGGCGCAAGGCTACTCATTCGGCAGAGGTTATTGGGCGGAAATCATGAGCACTTACATATTTCGGCGATTATTGATCGCCGTACCAAGTTTGCTGGGCATTTCCCTGATCCTGTTTTGCGTGCTGGCACTGGCACCGGGGGATCCGTTCGGCGAGCTGGCCACCAACCCCAACGTGCCTGCCGAAGTGCGCGCGCGGCTGCGGGAAAGTTTCGGCCTCGATGACCCCGTAATGGTGCGGTATGTGCGCTGGTTGCTTGCCATGCTGCAGGGCGATTGGGGTTTCTCCTTTGTCAGCCGCATGGATGTTGACACCTTGATCCTGCAACGCCTGCCTTCCACCTTGCTGGTGATCGGCACCTCGCAAATTCTGGCCTTGTTGATCGCCATCCCGGTTGGCACCTTGGCGGCGCGCAAGCCCTATTCGTTGTTCGACCAGATCGCCAGCACTTTGGCGTTTATCGGGTTTTCGCTCCCCACTTTCTTTACCGGCCTCTTGCTGATCTTGCTGTTTTCAATCACGCTCAATTGGCTCCCCTTCGTTTACAACGCCGATATTCCCGGCACGGGCTGGCGTTTTGTCTGGGGGCATATCCAGCAGATGATCATGCCGGTTCTGGTTCTGGCGCTGTTTCAAGCCGCCTCGATGATGCGCTATGTCCGCTCTGCCGTGCTCGATGTCATCCGGCTCGATTATGTCACCACCGCGCGGGCAAAAGGCTTGGGCGAACGCACCGTGATCCTCAAGCACGTGTTACGCAACGCGCTGATCCCGGTTGTCACCTTGATCGCCTTGCAAATGCCCGCCGTTTTTGGCGGTGCCATTGTCACCGAGCAGATTTTCCGTATTCCGGGCATTGGCTCCTTGCTCATTGCCTCCATTTTATCCAACGATACCCCGGTTGTCATGGCCGTTACCTTTGTGTTTGCGTGCCTTGTAGTTCTGTTCAACCTCATTGCGGATGTGCTCTATGGCTGGCTCGACCCCCGCATCAGCTACCGCTGACCCGCGTACAACCAGCCTCTCGCCCATGCGGGAGGCGTGGCGGCGCTTCAAGCGGCACCGGTTGGCCCTGTTCAGCCTGTATCTGCTCGCCGCTCTGGTGCTCGCGATCTTGGCGGGACCGTTTTTGTGGCGCGTGCCGATCAACGAAATCGATTTCACCGCGCGGCTGACCATGCCCTCCCTTGCCCACCCGCTCGGCACCGACGATCTGGGCCAGGACCTGCTCGCCCGGATGATCTATGGCGGGCGAATTTCACTGGCGGTCGGGCTTTCGGCCATGCTGGTCGCGGTCGGTCTTGGCACGTTGATCGGCGCATTGGCGGGCATGTCGCGCGGCTGGCTTGGTATCGCTTTGATGTGGTTGACCGATTTATTTTTATCGCTGCCGCAATTGCCGCTGTTATTGCTGGTCATGTACCTGTTCCGCGATAGCCTCAAAGCCGCTTTCGGGCCAGAGGGCGGCGTCTTCGTGCTGATCGTCCTTGTCATTGGCGGCTTGCGCTGGATGCCGGTTGCGCGCCTTGTTCGGGCGCAGTTCCTGTCCTTGCGCGAAAAAGAATTTGTGGAAGCCGCGCGTGCCATTGGCGCCAGCCGCCTGCGGCAGGTGGTGCGCCACATTCTGCCCAACGCATTGGGGCCCGTAATCATTGCCGCAACCATTGATGTTGCCGCCGCGATCATCGCCGAATCAACTTTGTCGTTTCTGGGGCTTGGCTTTCCACCCGATATTCCAACCTGGGGCCGCCAACTCTATGATGCGCGCGAATATATCGAAATTGCGCCCCATTGGGTGATTTTCTCCGGCGCGGCGATTTTCATCGCGGTCGTGTGCATCAACTTTATCGGCGACGGCTTGCGGGACGCGCTTGATGCGCGGCGGGTGCTGTGATGATAACAACAACCATGGGTGCCCCGCACAACGCGGTGCCCGGCCAAGCTTCCCCCGCCCCCGCCACGTCAGGAGCAAGCGCGCAGCACATCGCGCCCGCGCTGCACCTTGAGCCCGCGCAGCACAACCCCGCCCGCGCGCAAAATGCCGGGCCCTTGCTGGCGGTGCGAAACCTCAAAACCTATTTCAAGACCGATGATGGTGAGGTCAAGGCGGTCGATGGCGTCGATTTGACTGTGGAGCGCGGGGAAACCGTCTGTGTGGTCGGCGAATCTGGCTGCGGCAAAACCGTAACCGCCATGTCGATCCTCAAGCTGATCGCCATGCCGCCGGGGCGGATTGCGGGCGGTGAAATCCTGTTCGAGGGCCGCGATCTCGTACCGCTCACGGGCGCGCAGATGGATGCGATCCGCACCAAGGACATCGCGATCATCTTTCAAGAGCCCATGACCTCGCTCAACCCGGTTCTTACCATCGGCGAACAAATTAGCGAAGCCGTCCGCCGTCACGAGAAATTCACCCGCCAGCAGGCGCGCGCCCGCACGCTGGAAATGCTCGATCTGGTGCAGATCCCCAACGCCGCGCGCCGGCTG
>CAZGKS010000094.1:2826-8008 GCA_964526275.1 uncultured Methylobacterium sp.
GCATGCGCCAGCGGGTCATGATCGCCATGGCGCTCTCATGCCGCCCCGACCTGATCATCGCCGATGAACCGACCACCGCGCTCGATGTCACCATTCAGGCGCAAATTCTCGATCTGTTGCAAGATATGAAACAGCGCTTCGGCATGGCCGTGCTGATGATCACCCACGCCATGGGCGTGGTCGCCGAGGTCGCCCAGCGCGTCGTGGTGATGTATGCGGGCAAAGTGATCGAGGAAGCGCCGGTAGGCGCGCTGTTTGCGGCACCGCATC
This sequence comes from uncultured Methylobacterium sp., assembly GCA_964526275.1. Classification (GTDB taxonomy): domain Bacteria; phylum Pseudomonadota; class Alphaproteobacteria; order Rhizobiales; family Beijerinckiaceae; genus Rhabdaerophilum. The sequence goes on from CAZGKS010000094.1 coordinate 3,097, forward strand.
ACCCCTATACACAAGGGCTCATCCGCTCGATCCCGCGGCTGGATCTGGCCGCCAGCCATAAAACCCGGCTGGAGACCATTCCTGGCACGGTGCCGGGGCTGCTCCACCCGCCCAAGGGCTGCCGCTTTGCAGCCCGCTGTCCGCACGCCATGCCGCGTTGTGAACATGCCCCGCCACCTTTTGTGCAGGTAGGCGAAGGCCATAAGGTTGCCTGTTATCTGTATGCGGGAGCGCCGGATGCCCCATAATTTAACCCCCGCAGCGCCTGCAGCGCCCATAACCATGCCCATGGCCCCAAATCCCGCGCAAGCACCGCTGCTTTCGGTGAGCGGGCTCAAGAAATATTTCCCGATCAAGGGCGGGCTTTTCTCGCGCGAGATCGAGCGGGTCCACGCCATTGACGGCGTAAGTTTTGACATCGCCCCCGGCGAAACCTTGGGGCTGGTGGGCGAATCAGGCTGCGGTAAATCGACCACCGGGCGCTGCGTCTTGCGGCTGATCGAACCCAGCGAGGGGGCAATTCACTTCAACGGCCAAGACCTGATGGCGCTCAACGCCCGCGATTTACGGGCAGCACGCCGTGAGATGCAACTGGTCTTTCAAGATCCCTTTGCCTCCCTCAATCCCCGGATGAATATTGCCGCGATTTTGGGCGAGCCGCTGCGGATCCATAAAATGGCCACCCGCCGCAGCGAGATCGAAGATCACGTCGCCGATTTGCTGCGCAAGGTTGGGCTCAAACCCGAACAGATGAAGCGCTACCCGCATGAATTTTCGGGCGGGCAGCGCCAGCGCATTGTCATTGCGCGCGCCATGGCCGTACGCCCGAAATTGATTGTCTGCGATGAACCTGTTTCTGCGCTCGATGTTTCCATTCAGGCGCAGGTTATCAACCTGCTTGAAGATCTCCAACAAGAATTTGGGCTAACCTATTTGTTTATTGCGCATGATTTATCGGTTGTTGAACATATTTCAACGCGCGTAGCGGTCATGTATCTGGGGCGGATTGTAGAAATTGCGCCTTCACGCGCGCTGTATACATCCCCGCGCCACCCGTATACAGAGGCCTTGCTTTCCGCCGTGCCTGTGCCGGATCCAACGCTCAAGCGTCAACGCATCCGCTTGCAAGGCGATGTGCCAAGCCCCATCCATCCCCCATCTGGCTGCCATTTTCATACCCGCTGCCCGATCAAGCAGGAAATTTGCACCCAATTAGCCCCTCCCCTCAAAACCGTGGCGAGCGGACACCAGGTCGCGTGCCATCTGCGCGATTGAACATCCAAGAGATGGGTGTTTTACCGCCCAATCCGAAATGGTTTCTCGGATGATGATAAGGGGAACGGCAGGGTTAAAAATCGACTTTCCGATCTTTTAATACCAATGGCCTTATGCGTCAGCATCAAAGGCCATTGGTATGAGACGTGACATTGAGCGCCATTGCGCTAAGGTAACACTGCGTTTATCGCAAGAAATCTGTGACAGCAAAGAGTGAAAGCAAGAGGCAATTTCGGTTTAAGGCCTCCGGCTCCAAGGGGATAACCTGCTCTAAGGGGATAAGATGAGCGAATTTTTCGGCATGTCGTGGTGGCAGCGTTTGGCAAGTCCGGCTGTTTTTACAGCCCTTGCCGACCGGATATTACCATGGCTGTGGGCAATAACGCTGCCAACATTCGGCTATGGGCTTTACGGCGCTCTGGTAGCTTCTCCGGCCGATTACCAGCAAGGGGAGAGCGTGCGGATTATGTATGTGCATGTCCCTTCGGCCTGGATGGGGATGTTCATTTATGCCGGCATGGCCGTCTCAGCGCTTGGAACCTTGGTGTTTCGCCATCCTTTGGCCGATATTGCCCAACGCGCCGCCGCCCCGATCGGGGCCGCCTTCACGCTGATCTGTCTGGTGACCGGGGCGATCTGGGGCCAGCCGATGTGGGGAACCTGGTGGGAATGGGATGCGCGGTTAACCTCGGTGCTGGTGCTTTTTCTGATGTATCTGGGCATTATCGCGCTCTGGCAGGCAGTGGAAGAGCCCTCCCGCGCCGCTAGGGCGGCGGCTGTTCTCACACTGGTTGGCGCGATCAACCTGCCGATCATCAAGTTTTCGGTGGATTGGTGGTATACCTTGCACCAGCCCGCCTCGGTTTTACGGGCGGGCGGATCGCGTATCCATGCCTCCATGCTCGAACCCTTGCTAGTGATGGCCCTAGCGTACGGTTTGTTGTATCTAGCTTTGCTGTTTATGGGCATGAAAACGCTTTTGCTGATGCGTCGCAAGGAGCGGTTGGAAGCGCAATTGGCACGGCTGGAGGACAGCGCATGAGCAATTTGGCGGTTTTTTCCGCATTTTCTGGCCCTTATGGCGGGTATATCTTGGCTGCCTATGCTCTCACGGCGCTGGTGCTGGGGGGAATGATTTTAGCAACGTTCTGGCGGTATCGCGCCAGCCAGCAAGGGTTGCGCACGCTCGAACAGGTTTTGGTGCAGCAGAAAACGGCAAGCCTGCGCGCGGGTGAAAGTTCTGCACCGGCCATAGCGCCCCACCCTGTTCATGGGGAGGGCGCATGATGCGGTTCACGAAGGCTTTTATCCCTTTGCTGGTGTTTCTGGCGCTTGCGGGCATATTCGCGCTGCAACTCAAATCGGGGGATCCGGCCAAATTACCCTCCGCCTTGATGGGCAAAAACGCGCCGGATTTCACCTTGCCCGCCTTGGAACAAAGCGGCGTACCGGGGCTTTCGCGCGCAGATCTGGGGCAGGGACAGGTGGCTCTGGTCAATGTTTTTGCCTCATGGTGCGTGCCCTGCCGCGATGAGCACCCGACCCTCATGGCGTTGGCGCAAGACAAGCGGTTCCATCTGTATGGGATCAACCACAAGGATGCGCCGGAAAACGCGGTACAGTTTTTACGCGTTTTGGGTAATCCTTATACGCGGATCGGCGCAGATATGGATCGCCGGGCTTCGATTGAATGGGGCGTTTATGGCGTGCCGGAAACTTTCGTGATCGCCCGCAACGGGCGTATCGCCTATAAACATGTCGGCCCGCTCACCCCGCAATTGGTGCAAACCAAACTGATGCCCGCCATCGAAGCGGCTTTGAAGGAATGAGGGGGGTGGGCGTTGCGATACGCGGCAGGCCTGTGCAGCGGAAGGGGTGAAAGGATTTTAACCCGCATCCACGCATAAAAATACAGGTTCGGCCGCAAAAATGTGTGTTTCCTGTTGCATGGCAGACTCCCCCCCCGGTAAATCGACTTCGGTGTTTTGTGAAAGATGATTCGCACTGACCGCGCGATGCATTCGATTTCAAGGACCGGGAGGCAGCAACGCCATGAAGCGTCGGAACCGTGCCCTGCAAAGGCCCTATGCATCTGTGGCGATGCAGGGGCTTTTGTGCGCCGGTAGCGCGGGGGAAGCGCTCGCAAACCCGGATGCCGATTGGATCCTGCGGCTTTCCACCTTGTCAAAATGGCCCAATACGCTGCAAAACAATTCGACCGCCTTCGGGCTGATCATTGTGGGGCTCTGTGTTTATGCGGCCTTTACCAGTTGGGTCTTTATAACGCAGCGCCGTCGCACCAGCACACAGATCGATGATCTCAACCGCAGCACGCTGGATCTGCAAGCCCGGCTGGAGCGCGCCAACCAGTTTCTGGCCGCCGATGGGCAAGTGCTGATCGTATGGGAAGGCGCCGCGGGGGATCCGGAAATTTCGGGGGATCCAGGCATTTTACTGGAAACAACGCGCCCGCACCGCCTGTTGCGTTTTTCGGAATGGCTTGCGCCAGCTCAGGCGGAAAATCTGGAACGATCCGTCCGCGCGTTGCGGCAATTGGGGATTGCTTTTCGGATGCAAGGGGTCACTTTGCGCGGCGATTATCTGGAAATCGAGGGCCGCCCCCTCGGCGGAGTCGCGGTTATGTCTGTGCACCGGACCACCAAGGAGCGCGCGGCCTTGAACCGGCTGGAAGCAGACAAGCGCCAGCTTGATGCGGCTTCTGCCCAGCTTAAAGCGGTGGTGGATGCCATGCCGCAACCGGTTTGGTTGCGCGATCCCGATGGACGGATCGAATGGGTCAATGTAGCCTATGCCCAGGCGGTGGAGATAGAAACCCCTGAACAGGTTGTGGAGCAACAATCCGAAATCCTCGAACGGCAAGACCGCGAAATGATCGTGCGGGAACAAATTCGGGGGGGCACGTATCAAGGCTCGATGACCGCCATTTTTGCTGGCAAACGCCGCCGCGTCGATGTGGTGGAACGCATGGACCCGGCAGGGCGCGGCGGGTTTGCGCTCGATAAAAGTGATCTTGAAACCGCGCGCGAGGCAATGGCGCGGCAAATGGAAGCGCATATCCGCATTCTCGATGAATTACCCAACGCCGTTGCCCTGTTCAATAATGCCCAACGCCTGGTTTATTCAAACCGAGCTTTTGCGCGCCTGTTCGCGTTGGATACAGGGTATCTGGCCTCCCAGCCTGAAAACGGGGAATGGCTCGATCGTTTGCGCGCCACCCGGAAACTGCCCGAGGAAGCCGATTATCTGGCCTGGAAGCGTAAATTGCTCAGCGCCTATAGCGCCAGTGAAGCGATTGAACAAGGCTGGTATTTGCCCAGCGGCCCGGTCTTGCGGGTGGTCATCTCCCCCGATGCGCAAGGCGGCGTGACATATCTGTTCGAGGACCACACAGAAAATCAGGAATTGGCGACCTCCTATGACCGCTTGAAAAACACGCAATGGGAAACGCTGATGGCGCTTACAGAGGGGGTTGCGGTCTTTGCCTCCGATGGTAAATTGGATCTTTCCAACCCCGCTTTTGCCAAAATATGGCACCTTGATCCGCAAATGTTGCAAGAGCGGCCCCATGTCAATGCGCTCTGCGCAAAGGTGGGTAACCTTGCCCCAGGTTTATGGG
>CAZGKS010000095.1:0-7999 GCA_964526275.1 uncultured Methylobacterium sp.
GGCCCGCACCGCGCTCAAGGCGCCGCCATAACGCCCGACCGGGGTGCGCACCCCATCCACAAGATAGGCTTTCATGGCAGCTTCCTTTCAGCGGCAGGCGAAGAGGGAGGGGAAGGCGAAGAGGGAGGCGAAGGGAAATCGTGCGGGCGCGTCCATTCGGCAATCTGGCCCCCGGTTTGCGCCAAAGACCGGGCGAGCGCTGCGGGCGAAAAGGCGGTGCCATCGCGGTTTTGGGCCGTGGTCATTTCTGCCAGAACCCCCGCCCAGCCCATGCGGTCCGCCTGAAACATCGCGCCCCCCTTATGTGCGGGGAAACCATAGCCATTGAGCAGCACGATGTCGATATCGAGCGCGCGGGCGGCAATGCCTTCTTCAAGAATTTTCGCGCCCTCATTGGCCATGGCCGCCAGCACCCGGTGAACAATCTCACCTTGCGTAAAGGCGCGTTGGGGCAGCCCCGTGCTGCGGGCATGCGCCTCTACGAGGGCGGTAACCTCCGGATCGATCGCGCGTTTGCCGGTGTCATACCGGTACCATCCTGCCCCGGTTTTCTGACCAAACCGCCCCTTTTCGCACAAGGTATCGGCAATCGGCACATACCGTTCATCCTTGGAGCGCGTGGCCGCAAGCCGCTTGCGCCGCGCCCAGGCAATATCGAGCCCTGCCAGATCCTGCACCGCAAAAGGCCCCATGGCAAAACCATAGGCTTCCAGCGCCGCATCGATTTGGTGCGGCAAGGCGCCTTCTTCGAGCATGAACTCGCCTTGCGCGCGCCATTTGGCGAGCAGGCGGTTGCCGATAAACCCTTCGCACACGCCGGAGACAACGGCGACCTTTTTGAGTTTCTTGCCCAGCGCCAAAGCGGTGCTCAGCACATCGGGCGCGGTTTTTTTAGCCCGGACGATTTCGAGCAGCTTCATGATATTGGCGGGCGAGAAAAAATGCAGCCCGACCACGTTTTGCGGGCGTTTAAGGCCCGCCGCCATGGTATCAATATCGAGATAGGAGGTGTTGGTCGCCAGAATACATGTGGGCTGCACAAGGCCCTCCAGCGTGCCCAGCAGCGCCTGCTTGACCGCCATATCCTCGAAAACCGCCTCGATCACCAGATCGGCGGGCGCCAGATCCGCAAGATCGGTGGTAAAGCGGGCGTTAGCGAGGCGCTCAGCGCGCGCCTTTGCGCTCAGGCGGCCGGTTTCTAGCTGTTTGTCATAGGTTTGCTCGATCCGCGCGCGCCCACGCGCCAGAGCTTCAGCGCTGGTTTCGGCAATCGTGAGCGCAAACCCGGCATCCAGAAACGCCAGCGCAATGCCAACCCCCATCGTGCCCGCGCCGATAACCCCCACTTGCTGCACGGGCCGCGCGGGCGCCTCTGCCAGATCCGGGCGCTTGCCCACTTCCCGTTCGGCAAAAAATACGTAGCGCAGAGCCTGCGATTCCGGCGATGCCATGCAGCGGAAAAAGGTCGCGCGCTCTTCCGCCAGCCCCTCGCGGAACGGCACGCTGCCCGCAAGCTCTATCAAACGAACAGCCTCCAGCGGTGCCGATTGCCCGCGCGCCTTGCGGGTAACCTCGGCGACGGTGTTCGCGAGCACGGCTGGCGCATCGGCGGGCACCGGCTGTTCGCTGGTCCGGCGAAGCGGCGTGCCGATAAGGCTTTGCGCCAGCGCCCGCGCCTGCTCGCGCAGATCGCCGTGCGCGATCGCATCCACCAGCCCGATTTCCAGCGCCTCTTGCGCTTTGACCATCCGGCCCGTGGCGGTGATCGACATCGCCCCCGCCCGCCCGATCAGGCGGGGCAGGCGCTGCGTGCCCCCCGCGCCGGGCACCAGCCCGAGCTTGACCTCCGGCAGGCCGATCTGGCCATCGGCGGCAATAATCCGTGCATGGGCAGCAAGGCCCATTTCGCACCCGCCGCCCAAAGCCGTTCCATGCCAAGCCACAACGACCGGCTTGGAGCTGGCCTCCAGCGCGTTGAAAACATCGGGCAGGTGGGGTTCGAGCGGCGGTTTGCCAAATTCGGCAATATCCCCGCCTGCGGTAAAGGTTCGCCCTGCCCCGGCAATCACAAGGGCGTGCGTTTGCGCATCCGCCAAAGCGGCTTCCAGCGCCGCAAGCAGCCCGGCGCGTACCGCCTGGGAGGTGGCATTGACCGGCGGATTATCGATCACGATCACGCGCACAGGGCCGTGCTGCTCACTGGAGACCACGCTCATCTCTCCCCCTTGGTGTCGGTTGCGGTTCGGCCTTTTGGGCGCGCGCTTCAAAATGCTTTAGACCTGAAATACATGGAGGCCGCGCGCCTTCACGTCAAGCTGTTCGTGAGCGCGTTCAGGGTCAAAAGCTGATAGGTAGCAACCGTTTCATCGTTTTGGTTGAAGATCTCCACATCCCATCGCACTTCGCCATACTCGGCGTTGCGGGGTGCAAAGGTCTGCACGGTGAGCCGCACATGGATAGCATCGCCCGGCTCCACCGGCTTGAGAAAACGCAGCCCCTCCAGCCCGTAATTGGCCAGAACCGGCCCACGCGCGGGCTCGACAAACAGCCCGGCGGCAAAGGAGAGCAGCAGATAGCCATGGGCAACGCGGCCCGGAAAGAACGGATGCCCCTCCACCGCCTTGGCATCCATATGCGCATAAAATGTATCCCCCGTAAAAAGCGCAAAATGCTCGATATCCTCCAGCGTGACCACGCGCGTTTTGGAGCGGAAGGTGAAACCGGGCTTAAGCTCCCCCAAGGCATAGCGGAAGGGGTGGCGTTCGGGGGTAATTTCCGGCGCCCCCTTGAGCCAGGTTTGCAGCACCTGCCCCACCCGCTCCGGCGAGCCTTGCAGCGCCACGCGCTGCATATGGTGGCGCACGGCGCGCATGCCGCCCAGCTCCTCCCCGCCCCCGGCGCGGCCCGGCCCGCCATGGACCAGATGCGGCATGGGCGAGCCATGGCCGGTCGATTCTTTGGCGCAATCGCGATCGAGCAGATGCAGCCTGCCGTGATACGCCCCCAGACCGAACACCACCTCCCGCGCCACATCCGCGTTATAGGTGATCAGTGAGCCCACCAGCGAGCCTTCGCCGCGTTTGGCAAAATCGATCGCCTGATCGAGCGTTGAATAGGGGATCAAGGTAGAAACCGGCCCGAAGGCTTCGGTATCATGCACCGCTTTTGCGGTTTGGGCATGGCGCGCGCGCAGCACGATCGGCGATAAAAACGCGCCCTTGTACGCATCCGCCCCCGTAACCGCCACATGATCGGGGTCGCCGAAGACAAGATCGGCTTCCATGCGCAAGCTCGCAATGCGCGCCCGCACATCGGTGCGCTGATCTTGCGAGGCAAGCGCCCCCATGCGCACGCCTTCCTGCTGCGGATCGCCGATCACGATTTTTTTGAGCCGTTCGGCCAAAGCCGCCTCGATAGGCTCGATCAGCGCTTCAGGGACGATCATGCGGCGGATGGCGGTGCATTTTTGTCCGGCCTTGGTGGTCATCTCCCGCACGACCTCGCGGATAAAAAGCTCGAATTCCGGCATTTCAGGGGTAATATCGGGCCCTAAAAGCGCACAATTGAGCGAATCGCGCTCCGCCATGAACGGCACGGCATGGCGCAGCACATTGGGATGCGCCTGCAATTTCACCGATGTTTCCAGCGAGCCGGTAAAGCCCACCGCATCCTGCCCGGTCAAATGGTCAAAGGCATTGCCCAGCGAGCCGCAAACCAACTGGAGCGCGCCCTGTGGCAGGGCCTGGCTTTCCACCATCAGCCGGAAGGCCGCTTCCGCCAGATAGGCGGTGGAAGAAGCCGGTTTCATGAGAACCGGCATACCGGCCAGAATGGCGGGCGCAAGCTTTTCGAGCATGCCCCAGACCGGGAAATTAAAGGCATTAATACCCAAAAACACGCCTTCCTTAGGCAAATAAGCGTGTTGGCCGATAAAGGTCCCGCCCTTGGAGAGCGCCTCGACTCCGCCATCGATCAAGAACCGCTGGTTGGGTAATTCGCGCTTGGCCTTGGAGGCGAGCGTAAACACGGTGCCGATACCGCCCTCAATATCCACCCAGCCATCGGCGCGCGTTGCCCCCGTATGCCAGGAGAGCGCATAAAGCGCCTCCTTGTTGGCTTGCAGGTGTTGGGCCAGCTTTTTGAGCGCCTCGGCCCGCTGGTGAAAGGTCATGGCCCGCAAAGCCGGACCGCCAATGCGCCGCGCATGATCGAGCATGGCGGCAAGATCCAGCCCTTCGGCGGCAAGCCGGGCGACGGGTTCCCCGGTCACCGCATCCAGCGCCAGCATTCCCGCGCCTTGCGGCGCCACCCAGCGGTCAGCGGCATAATGGTTGAGGTTCAGCACGTCACACCCCCAGATAAGCGCGGCGGATGGCTTCATCCCCCGCAAGATCAGCCGCCCGGCCGGAAAGGATCATCCGCCCGGTTTCCATCACATAAGCGCGGTCGGCGATAGCGAGCGCTGCCGCCGCGTTTTGCTCGACCAGCAAAAGGGTCACCCCCTCGCGCCGCAAGGTGGTTATCACATCGAAAATCTGCTGCACGATCACCGGCGCCAGCCCCATGCTCGGCTCATCGAGCAACAGCAGGACAGGGTTGCCCATCATGGCGCGGCCCATGGCGAGCATTTGCTGCTGCCCGCCCGACAAGCCGCCCGCTTGCTGGGCCCGTTTGTCGCGCAAAATGGGAAACAGCGTGTAGATCCGCTCTAAATCGCGCGCGATAACCCCTGCGCGCCGGAACGCGCCAAGGCGCAGATTATCTTCCACGCTCAAGGGTTTGAAAACTTGCCGCCCTTCAGGCACCTGAATAAGCCCGAGACCGACACGGTGATGCGCCTTGAGGCGGGTAATATCTGCGCCTTGCAGCGTGATCTCCCCGCGCCGAATTGGCTGCACGCCGGAAATCGCGCGTAGCAGGGTGGTTTTGCCGGCCCCGTTCGCGCCGATCAGCGTGACGATCTCGCCTTGTGCAACCTCAAGATCCACGCCATGGATCACCTCGATCCGGCCATAGGCGCTGCACAGCCCCCGGACCTGCAACAAAGCCGGAGGGGTTTGGGGGGAAGCGGGGTGATCAGCCATGCGCGCCTCCCGCCTTGTGCGCCGTGCCCGGCAGGCCAGAGCCCAGATACGCCTCGATCACGCGGGGGTCTTGCGCCACGGTTTCCGGCAAGCCTTCCATCAGCTTGCGCCCTTGGGTCAGCACCATGACTTTGTGCGAAATTGCCATAACGAGTTTCATATCGTGTTCCACCAGCACGATGCCGATCCCCTCCCGCGCGGTCTGGACAATCAACGCGTCGATTTCCCCGGTCTCAACGGCGTTGCACCCGGCGGCGGGCTCATCAAGCAGCAGAACCTTGGGGTCGAGCGCCAGCGCGCGGGCGATCTCCAGTCGTTTGAGCATGCCATAAGACAGCGCGCCCGCTTCCCGCGCGGCGTGATCCGCCAACCCCACCCGCGCCAGCAAGGCCATGGCGGTATCGCGCGTGCGGGCATTGTCGCGCGCGGTGCCCGGCGTGCCCAGCAAATGGGCGAAAAAATTGCGCTTTTCGCGGATATGGCAGCCGACCATCACGTTTTCGAGCGCGCTCATGCGGAAAAAGATCTGCAAATTCTGGAACGAGCGCGAAAGCCCGCGCTGTGCCAGTTTTTCCGGCGCCAGATGCGTTACATCCTCCCCGCATAAGCGCACACACCCTGATTGCGGGCGATAAAGCCCGGAAACCAGGTTGAACAACGTGGTCTTGCCCGCGCCATTGGGGCCGATGATCGAGAAAATCTCTCCTGCATGCGCGCAAAACGAGACATTCTCGACCGCCTTGACCCCGCCAAAGGCAATGCCAACCCCCTCGGCCTCCAGCACTTTTGGCGCCGGGATTGGCGATTGTGCGGCCGGTGCGGCGCAAGGAGAGGCGGAAAGGGAGGCTGCCGAACATTCCGGGAGAACAGAGGCAGGAGAAATTGGAGAAATACTGGCCGCCTTCATGCGTTTTTTCCCCTCAAATAGCGCCCCAGCGTGGGCACAATCCCCTCGCGCAGGAAGATCATGGCCAGCACAATGAACACGCCGAGCATCAGATGCTCATATTCGTGAAAAACCGACAAAATCTGTGGCAAGATCACCAGAAACGCCGCCCCGATGAGCGAGCCCACCAGCGAGCCCATGCCCCCGATCACCACCATGGTCACCAGCTCGACGGAGTGCAAAAACCCCGCCATATCCGGCGTGACATGGCCATTGAGCAGCGCCAGAAACGCCCCCGCCAAAGCCGCATAGAGCGCTGAAAGCACGAATAAAAGCACTTTGATACGGGCAAGGTCTATCCCCACCACGCGCGCGGCGATCTCGGAATCGTGGAGCGCCCGCAACGCCCGCCCGGAGGAGGAGTTGAGCAGGTTCTGCGCCACCACCATGCCCAGCAGCAACGTTACCCCGCTGATCCAGTACCAGGTTTCCGGGCTGCGCAATCGGGTACCGAACAGTTCAAGCCGCATCACGCTCATCCCGTCCGGGCCGCCGGTAAGCTTGACCTCGTTATTGAGCACCATGGCCACCAGAATGCCAAAGCCCAAGGTTGCTACCGCCAGAAAATGCCCGCGCAAGCGCAAGATCGGCTTGCCGACCAGATACGCGATCACCCCAGCCAGCCCCAGCCCCAGCGCCAGCGCCAGCGGGGTCGGCACGCCATAATGCGTCGGCAAAATCGCAACACTATACGCGCCGATGCCGAAAAACCCGGCATGGCCCAAACTCACCTGCCCGGCATATCCCAGCAGCAGGTTGAGCCCCATCACCCCCAGCGCGGAAATGAAAACCAGCGCGCCGATACGAAAATGATAGCCCGAGGACAGCATCAGCCCGGGCAGCACCACCAGCGCCGCAACCAGCGCCAAGGCCGCCCAGCGGTTGCGGGTCAGAGGTATAAAGCGCGCCAGCATCACACCCGCTCCGTGTGGAATTTGCCCAAGAGCCCGTTGGGCATGACCAGCAACACGCCGATCATCACCAGAAAAGCCACGGCATCCTTGTAGGTCGAAGAAAGATACCCGGCGGCAAAGGCCTCGGAAAGGCCGAGCAACAACCCGCCCGCCACCGCCCCGGTCGCCGAGCCAAGCCCGCCCAGAACCACCGCCGCAAACCCCTTGAGCGCCAGCAAGGTACCGGCATCATAGGAGGTAAGGGTGATCGGCGTGATCAAAATACCCGCCAGAGCACCAATCGCCGCAGAAAGCGCGAAGGATAAAGCGGTCATGAAAGCGGTATTGACCCCCACCAGCCGCGCCGCCAGCCGGTTGGCCGCCGTGGCGAGCACGGCCTTGCCCATCAGCGAGCGCTCAAAAAACAAAGTGACCAGCAGAACCACGACAGCGGCACCGCCAAGAACCCAGAAGGTTTGCGGCACAATCGAGGCGCCAAAAATCGCAACGGGCGCCTCTCCGGAAAAACCGGGCAGTTTGTGGAATTGCTTGTCGAACACCAATTGCGCCAGCCCGCGGATGACAAACGCGCCGCCAATGGTCAAAATGATCAGCACGACGGGCGAGGCACCGCGCGCCGGTTCAATGGCCAGCCTGTGCAGCAACAGGCCGATGATCATGGTTGCCACCACGGCAATCAAGGCTGCCAAAGGCAGCGGCACCCCGGCCCCATAGACGAAAACCGTGATCATGCCGCCGGTCATCACGAACTCGCCTTGCGCGAAATTGGCGACATCGGAGGCGTTATAGATAATCGTGAACCCCAACGCGACCAGCGCATAAACCGCCCCAACGGTTAAGCCAGACAGGGTGAATTGCAGGAAAGCGGCGAGCATTCAGGGCCTCCGGTCGCAGGAAAATCGGCGCGCAGGCGCGCAGGATCGGGCAAAGGCACGGGGTCACGATAGCGCCAAGGCTTGACGCTAGAGCAATTCCAGCGATCGTTGGAACCGGTTTCGCTGGAATTGCGTTAAAATAAAGAGATAGAGCGTTTCAGGCGATTCAATCTTCGCTGG
>CAZGKS010000096.1:0-7902 GCA_964526275.1 uncultured Methylobacterium sp.
GTAGGCATCCTCTTGTTGCGCAGATATTTTCTGTCGGTATCCTTTGAGTATGCAGGCTCGATGCAGCATTTTAAAATTGCAATAATACAAACAAAAACCCTTTAAAAACCAGCAAAAATGCATACATAAGGTCTTGTATCCTTCGTATCCTTATTCCCCCTTGCCGGATTTTCTGATCATGCCCCATAACGCTGCCCAAACCCCACTCCCCAGCCTGTTCATCAGCCATGGCGCGCCCAATATCGTGCTGCAAAACGCCGCTGCACGGGATTTTATGGCCCAACTTGGGGCCGATCTGCCACGCCCGCCGGCCATTGTGGTGATCACCGCCCATTGGGAGGTGAAGGGCCGCGCCCGGATCAGCGCCGCCGCCCACCCGGCCACGATCCACGATTTCGGTAATTTCGATCCGCGTCTTTTTACAATGCAGTACCCTGCGCCCGGCAATCCCGCGCTGGCAGAAACGATCGCAACCCTTCTGGAGGCCACACACTTGCCCGCAACGCTGGATCCGCAGCGCGGATTCGACCATGGCACCTGGATCCCCCTGCTGCTGGCCTATCCGGCTGCCGATATTCCCGTGGTGCAAATCTCGATCGATCCGGCCAAGGGCCCCGCTTATCACACCCGCCTTGGTGCAGCCCTTGCGCCTTTGCGCCAGCAGGGCGCGCTGATTATCGGCTCTGGCAGCATGACGCATAACCTCTATGAGTTCGGCACCTTTGCCTTGGCAGAGCCCGCGCCTGACTGGGTGGAAGGCTTTGCGGAATGGATGCACGAGGCCCTGACCCATAACCGCCGCGACGACCTGCTGGAGTATCGCACCCGCGCCCCTAACGCGGTGCGCAACCACCCAACCGATGAGCACCTGCTCCCCTTGTTCGCAGCCATGGGCGCAGGCGGAGAGGGGGCGCCTGCCACGCGCCTGCACCATTCCCACCGCTACGGCATTTTGGCCATGGATAGCTATGCTTTTGGGTGAAACGGCTTGCTTTATCGCCCCGGAAGCGGGACAAGCAGACAGCGAACTCAAGATGGACAATCGGGCATGAGCAACGACAAAGAAAAAACCCGGGAGGTCGATGCCGGCGCTTTCGCGCTTTCCGGCCAATTGGGCAAAACCATCCAGCGGCTGCGCAAGGCCTATAACCTCTCGCTCTCCGAGCTGGCGGAACAATCCGGCGTGGCTAAATCGATCATCAGCCAGATCGAGCGCAACGAAACCAACCCCACGCTCGCCACCATCTGGCGGTTGAGCCAAGCGCTCGATGTCTCGATCGAACGGTTTCTGGTTGCCGCCGATGACGCGCCCTTTATCGAAAAATCGAGCCGGGGCGATACGCCGATCCTTGTCTCCACCGATGGCAAAATGCGCCTTGCGATCATTGGCTGGCTCAAAACGGTCGAATGGTTGCAATGGTATGATGTGCAAGCGCAGCCGGGCGCCGTGCTCGATTCCGATCCGCATCAGCGCGGTTCGGTGGAAAGCTTGTCGGTGATTTCCGGCGCGTTCGAGGTCGAAATCGGCGGAGTGATCGAGCGGGCGGAAGCGGGCGAAACCCTGCGCTATCGCTGCGATCGCCAACATGTGGTCCGCTGTGTCAGCGCAAACCCCGCCCAGGCGACCATGGTGGTTATCCTCAAAGCCGCCGTGATGGAATGAGGGCTGGGCCTCAACGCTCTTCCAGCGGGTAAAACAAACCCTTGATACATGCGGGATTCCGCACGGCAATTTGAACATGGCTCTTTTGATGAAGGCCGCTTCCCGGAAAAGCTTTTCCACCTTCAACAAACATCCCGCGCACGGTATCGAATGGCTGGAAGCTGGCATCGGCTTCGTTCAAATCTTGCATGATCTGATGAAGATGCCGGAAAACAGCGCAATCCAAATAACGCAGCAGCCGGTCTTTGTCGCGCGTGCCTTTGGGGCTCATGTTTTTGGGCAAGGGTAAACCGGAGAGTTTCTGGCTGTTTTTAAAGGAACGATAGGCAATCTGTAACAATTCCATATTTTCACGAGAGACCAGATCGAGGCAATTCCCAAGGTCAATGACCGCTCCGACAACTGCCGGTTCTTTGTAAGCCCCGCGCTTGACCTTCCACTCGGCCCATTCATAAGCCCGAATGGGATCCGATTCCCAAAAATAGGCGCCGGGCCCAAGCCAATCGTAATCCTCTTCGCTTTGGAGGATTTTCACCCCGTCCAAAACCGCCTTGCGCGCTACAGCGCTGTCACATCCATGATATCCCAGAACAAAGGAAGTCGCGAGGCGGCTCAAGCAGCGGCCTGGCCTTTTTTAGAGGGCTTTCCGCCAAATTCCACGCGCAACTTGCCTTTGGTGGTATAAATACCGCTTTTCATAAGAAACTCGCGTGCCGCTTTTTTGGAGACAAGCGCTCGTGCGGTTGCCTCTTCAATGGCTTTGATAATTTTCTGGTTGCGTTGTGCGTCTGTCATGGCCAACCCCGGATCAATCCACACGAGACATCGAAGGAATGTTAGCAGCGTGAACACTATATATAGTATACACAAGAGTGACAAAACACAACACGAAATGACACGCAGTGACACGAAAGCGCGTAAAACGGGGCCTTTGTCTGACCCCCTCATTCAGAGGAGACGACACCCGTATGGGCCGCATAATGTTGTGTCACCCATACCCTCGCCTTACCTCGCAGCGGTTGCCAGTTCTTCCGCCAGCAGGGTGAGACGGGCAGCGCTCAGCGGCGCTTCGGCATAAGGTGCCAGCCGCGCGCGCAGATCGCGCATCATGAGGCTCGTGCCTGCATGGCCAGTGCTCACACTTCCGGTCTGCGCGCCTTGCGCTTGTGCAACCACCAGCGCGCGCAAACACGCCTCGATCCGCGCCAAAGCGCGTTCGGCCGCCAGAAGCTCAAAGGGATCGGCGGGCGCAAACCCGGCCATGGCGCCGCGTAAATCCGCAAGCCCCAACGCTTCCGTGAGGTCGGCAAGCTGCGCCTGCGCACGCGCAAACGAAAGCCGCGTTTGTTGCGCGATCAACACTGCATCCAGCGCCGGGACAAATCCGGCGGCCTGTATCAAGGCTGCCTCAACCCCCGCCTGATGCGAAAGATCCGGCGAAAAAGCGGCAAAAGCAGGCGCAAAACGGGCCAGTTCGGCCTCCAACCCGGCGTCAAACCGCACATGGCGCAGCAGCCACGCCATCGTCGCAATCAATCGCGCCTGCGCTTTGGCATAAAGCGCCAATTGCGCCTGCCCGCTGATCTGGTTATCGAGCGCATCGAGCGCGCCAAACAAGGCGGCAAAGCCAAACCCTTCCCAAGCGAGCGCATAGGCACGGGCAATGGCCGCAGCGCCTTGCCGCGAGCGCGCCCCCAGAACCGGAACAAGCGTCGGCCCGCCGCGATTGATCAAGGCATTTGAAAGCTGCGTGGCGATAATCTCGCGCCGCAAGCGGTGTCCGGCAATGTCATCGGCATAGGCCTGGCGCATGGCGGGTGGAAAATAGCGCGCCAGCATCTGCCCAAGATAAGGGTCATCGGGCGCGTCGGAGGCGATCAGCGCGTCAAACAGCGCCAGCTTGGCATAGGCGAGCAGCACGGCCAGCTCCGGGCGCGTAAGCCCGCCCTTGCGCGCCGCCAGCGCGGCATCAGAGGGCAGGCCTTCAAGGCCGCGGTCAAGCCGCCCTTCGGCCTCCAGCCCCTGCATGAGCTGGGTAAAGGCTGCATTGCCGCCCTCCCCCTGCGCTTGCGCCAGCGACAGCGCCAAAGGTTGCAAATAATTGTTGCGCAAGACCAATTGGGCAACGTCCTCGGTCATCCCTTCGAGTAGGCGATTGCGCGCGGGGCGATCGAGCCTGCCGGAAGCTTCCGCTGCCCCCAGCGCGATCTTGATATTCACCTCAAGGTCGGAGGAATTCACCCCGCCGGAATTATCAATCGCATCGGTATTGAGCCGCACCCCGGCAAGCCCCGCAGCAACCCGCCCGGCCTGGCTCAACCCCAGATTAGCTCCCTCCCCGATCACTTTTACCCGCAACTGGTCTGCCGTAAGGCGGATCGCATCATTCGCCCGGTCGCCGATTTGCGCCTCGCTCTCCCCTTGCGCGCCGATATAGGTGCCAATACCGCCAAACCACAGCAAATCGACCGGCGCGGCCAGAATGGCCTGCATCAGGGCCTGCGGGCTTAACGCCCCCGGCGCGATGCCCAAAGCCGCCGCCGCTTGTGCCGAGACCGGAATAGTTTTGAGCGCGCGCGAGAACACGCCGCCCCCCTGGGAGATCAAGCCTGCATCGTAATCCGCCCAAGAGGAACGCGGCAGCGCAAAAAGCCGCGCCCGTTCGGCAAAACTGGCTGCCACATCAGGCGTGGGATCAAGGAATATATCGCGGTGATCAAAGGCCGCAACCAGCCGGATAACCGGCGAGAGCAGCATCCCGTTGCCAAACACATCGCCCGACATATCCCCCACACCGACCACCGTGAACGGGGTCGTTTGAATATCGGTATCCATCTCGCGGAAATGCCGTTTGACAGCCTCCCACGCGCCGCGCGCGGTAATACCCATCTTTTTGTGGTCATACCCCACCGATCCGCCCGAAGCGAAGGCATCGCCCAGCCAATGCCCGCGCGCCTGCGAGAGCGCATTGGCGGTATCTGAAAAGGTCGCCGTGCCCTTATCGGCGGCAACCACCAGATACGGGTCGTCGTCGTCGTGCCGCACGGTGGCCGCTGGGGGGACCAGCTGCCCTTCAACAAGGTTATCGGTCAGATCGAGCAAGGCCGAAACGAACAGCTTATAGGCCTCCGTTCCTTCTGCCAGCCAGGCCTCGCGCTGCGTGGGCGGGGGGAGGCGCTTGGGGAAAAATCCGCCCTTGGCGCCAACCGGCACGATCACGGCGTTCTTGACCTGCTGCGCCTTGACCAGCCCCAGAACCTCGGTGCGATAATCGAGCGGGCGGTCAGACCAGCGCAAGCCCCCGCGCGCGACCTTGCCAAAGCGCAGATGCACACCCTCCACGCGCGGCGAGGACACGAAAATCTCGTAAAGCGGGCAAGGGCGCGGCAGATCTTCAATCGCATGGCAGGCAAATTTGATCGCCAAAGCCGGGCGCGGTTGCCCATCGGCCCCGCGTTGATACGCGTTCACCCGCACACTGGCCTCGATCAACGTGAGAAGCTTGCGGAAAATACGGTCTTCCTCCTGGCTGGCAATGCCATTGATCGCTGCCAGCACCTTGGCGCGCAAAGCCGAAGTTTTTGCCTCTGCCTCTGCCTTGGTTTCGGCCTGCGCAGGGTCGAACCGTTGCGCAAACAGCGCCAGCAATAACCGCGTGGTGGGCGCATTGCGCGCCAACGCTTCGGCAATCGTGGCTTGTGGATACGGCAAGCCTATCTGCCGCCAATAATGCGCATAGGCGCGCAGCAAACCCGCTTCGCGCACGCTGACCCCCACTTGCGGGATCAACAGGTTGAAGCGATCGCTTTCGAGCGCGCCGGTGAAAATTCCGCTGAGCGCTTCGATCAACAAGGGTTCGAGCGCAGACCATTCAAGCGCGAGCGGGACAACAGGCTCAAGCACCATATCGTGCAGCCAGGCGTTCTGGTCTGCACAAGGCAGGGTATAGGCGCGCTCCTCGATAACCGTAAATCCCAGCGTTTCAAGCACCGGCACGCGCTGCGAGAGCGAGAGCGGCACGCCCGTGCCGTAAATCTTCAGCTCAACCCGTCCGCCTGCTTGCGGCATGAAATCAAACGCAAAAGGTGCATGCGGCCCCAACGCCTCCAGCCGCGCCATATCCACAACCGCTGCTTGCGGCGTAAACGCCTCGCGATACGCCGCCGAAAAGGCCACAGCATAGCGCGCAACCACCGCCTCATCGAGCGTGAGACGCCGCGCCGCGCGCGCGGCCTGGACGGCCTCGGCAAAGCCATCCTCCCAGCGCTGGATAATCCGGGCAATAGCATGGGTGAGAACCTGCGGATCGATCGCGGGCACATCGCCCCCTGCCCGGCCAATAATATAATGCGTGCGCGTAAGCGCCCCTTCCGGATAAGCGGGATAAGCGGCCGAAACCCGCCCGCCAAACGCCTCCGCCAGATACGCCCCCACGCGCAAGCGCACCTGCTTGTCGTAGCGATCCTTGGGCACGTAAACCAGCACCGACACAAACCGCCCATTGCCGCCGATGCGCGGCAACACCTTGAGCCGGGGGCGCTCGGTCAAGGCCAGAATTTCCAGTGCAAACGCATACAGTGTATCCTCTTCGACCTGAAACGCCTCGTCGCGGGGATAGGTCTCCAAAACATGCATCAAGGCCTTGCCGGAATGGCTGGCGGCATCAAACCCCGCCCGCGCAAAGACGCGGTCGATCTTGCGCCGCAAATACGGCACATGGCGCACACCGTCCGTATAGGCCGTGGCCGTGAACAGCCCGACCACGCGCCGCTCCCCCACCACCTGCCCAGCCTCGTTGAAGCGCTTGAGCCCAACCAGATCCAGATACGCCCGCCGATGCACGCGCGCGCGCGCATTGGCCTTGGTAACAAACACCACCCCCGGCACCGCCATCAAGGTTGCAATTTCCGGCGTAACCGCCACCCAGGCATCGCCTTGCTGCACCACATCATAGGCGCTGTCTGCCAGCAGGCCCAAACCGGCCCCCAGCGTAACCTTACCGGCGGTATCATGGGTGTAATCGCGCACGCCCAGCAGCAGAAAATGATCCGCCAGCAACCAATCGATCAGCGCGACACCTTCATCGATTTCGGCGGCCTCCACCCCGGCCGGGGGGCTGGCGCGCAACGCTGCCGCCTGCTCCGCCAAGGCGCGGCGCATGGGTTGCCAATCGCGCACGCTGGCGCGAATATCGGCATAAACCCTTGCCAGTTCAGCAGCGAGCGCCGCTTGCGCGGGGGCATCGAGGGTTTCGCTGACATGCAGATGCAGCACGCTTTCGCGCAAAATCGGGGCGATTTCCGGCCCATCCGAAACCCCGATCTGGCGCATCAAGGCGCCCGTGCCATCGCGCTCGATCGCCAAAATCGGATGCGCTACCAGCCGGACATCCAGATTACGCTCCACCAAGGCCGCGAGGGTAGAATCGAGCAAAAACGGCATATTGTCATTGATCACGCAAACAGCGGTTCCCGGCATGCCGATCAGCGGCGCCAAAGGTTCAACCACCACCAAGGCTTCCCCCGGCTGGCGCCGCGCTTGCAGCGCCCCAAGCCGCGCCGCCAAAACCGCCAACGCTCCCGGCGGCAAGGCGTTGCAATCCTCTGCGGGCACACGGGCAAAAAACAATGCAGGATCAACACCCTGCCCCACCGCAGGCGCGGCATTGCCTGTTACGGAACGCGCTTGCCCTTCGGCACTTGCAACACTTGCCGTGTTGATGTCTGGTTTTGATTTCGCCATGCCCGCCCCCTCATATGCACCCACCTGCACCGGTTCACCCGCCCGCACACGTTACAACTTTAGTTTAAAGCATGTTGCAAAAAAGTGTAGCCGGTTTTTAAAAATAAGCAGGGCAGATATAAGCAGATATAAGGCGCAAAACGCCCCTACCCTTCTTCGGCCCCATCGAACAGGCCGAATTGCGCGGCCCCGCGCCCCGGTGCGGGCAACCCCAGATGCGCAAAGGCAGCATCGGTCAGCACGCGCCCGCGCGGCGTGCGCTGCAAAAACCCCTGCTGGAGCAGATAGGGCTCGATAATATCCTCGATTGCATCGCGCGGTTCCGAGAGCGCCGCCGCCATGGTCTCGATCCCCACCGGACCGCCAGAGAATTTTTCCGCGATCATGGAAAGGTAGCGCCGATCCATCAGATCCAGCCCGATTTTATCAACATCGAGCATGGTCAAGGCCTGGTCCGCCAGCGCGCGCGTCACCACATCCTGCCCCTCGACAATCGC
>CAZGKS010000097.1:0-7901 GCA_964526275.1 uncultured Methylobacterium sp.
ACCGAGAAATTCTATTTTGAAGGGTTTTTGCCGCCCAAAAGCGGCGAAAGGCGGCGGCGGCTTGCCGCTTTAGCGGGTATTGCAACAACCTTGGTGTTTTATGAAAGCCCGCACCGGGTGGTGGAAACCCTGGCGGATATGGCCGCAACCTTTGGCGCGCGCCCGGTGGTTCTGGCGCGGGAAATCACCAAGAAATTCGAGACTATCCGCCGCGCGCTGCTGCCAGAGCTTGCCGCGCAACTGGCGCAGGAAGGCCCGCCAAAAGGCGAGATTGTGCTGCTGGTAGGACCCGCAACAGGCGAGGAAACCCAAACCAGCGATGCGGTTCTGGTGACAGCCTTGCACGAGGCGCTGCGCATGCATTCCCCGCGCGATGCGGTTGCCTTGGTGGCGGCCGCGTTATCGGTGCCGCGCAAGCGGGTTTATGCGTTGGCTTTGGGCATGGGGACAAAACCTTTGGGAGAAGAACAGGGGCAAGAATAGGGGCAAGAATAGGCAAGACCATAAAGGGAAAACGCGTATGAGCGGGCGCAAAGCGGCCTTTTTGCTGGGGCATGATGCAGAATTCTGGGCGGCATGCTGGCTGCGCGCCAAAGGCTACCGTATTTTGGCGCAGCGCTTCAGCGCGGCAGGCGGCGAGATTGATCTGATCGCCTGGCGGTTTGGCACGCTGGCCTTTGTGGAGGTTAAAGCCCGCCCCCGGCTGGAGGAGGCGCTTTATGCCCTCACACCGGCAAAAATGGCGCGCATTGGCCGGGCAGCGCGCGTATATGTGGCGCATACGCCGCTTGTGCCGCGCCGTATGCGGTTGGATGCGGTGGTAATTGCGCCCAACCATTTTCCGCGCCATATCGAAGATATTGCGCCTTTGCCGCTTTGAACCTTGGGGGAGGCCACCATGCCGCTTGCTGTTGCCGTGCAGATGGATCCAATCGAACGCATTAAAATTGCAGGAGATTCTACCTTCGCCCTGATGCTCGAAGCCCAAGCCCGCGGGCACGCGCTCTTTGTTTATGGCCCGGAAGCCTTGAGCCTTACCAACAATGTCCTCACCGCGCGCGTGCAAAAGGTGCAGGTGCACGATGTTGAGGGCGCGCATGCCGTTTTGGCACCGCCGGAGCGCGTGGCATTGGGGCAATTCGATGTGGTGTTGATGCGCCAGGACCCTCCGTTCGATCTAGGCTACATTACCGCCACGCATCTTTTGGAGCGTATCCACCCCGCCACCTTGGTGGTGAATGATCCCTTCCATGTAAGGAACGCGCCAGAGAAAATTCTGGTCACCGAGTTTCCCGATCTGATGCCCCCCACGCTTGTCTCGCGCGATAAGGCGGAAATCATGGCGTTCCGGGCGGAGCACGGCGATCTGGTGATGAAGCCGCTTTATGGCAATGGCGGCGCCGGGGTGTTCAAAGTTGGGCGGGAAGATCTCAATTTTCATGGTTTTATCGATCATTTTCTGGCCAGCGCGCGCGAACCCTGGATGATCCAGCGGTTTTTGCCCGCCGTGCATGCGGGCGATAAACGCATCATTCTGGTGGATGGGGTGGCGATGGGCAGCCTCAACCGCGTGCCGGCGGCCGATGATATTCGCGCTAATCTGGTACGGGGCGGGGCGGGCGAAGCGAGCCAGCTGAGCGAACGCGAGCAGGAAATTTGCGCCCGCATCGGCCCCACCTTGCGCGAACGCGGGTTGTTGTTTACCGGCATTGACGTGATCGGCGGGTTTTTGACCGAAATCAACGTCACGTCTCCCACCGGTTTACGCGGGATCAAGCGCCTTGGCGGCCCGGACCTTGCCGCCGCGATCTGGGATGCGATCGAGGCAAAACGCGCGCCATAACCCGCTTTGTCGCCATAACCCGCCAGAGCCTGCAACCGCTGAAAACACCACGCCCAAAGGGTCCCATGCCAAATCCTGCCGCGTCCCATAGCCAGCTTGTCGCACAGACCTCCCCGATGCCCGCCCCCGCTGCGGCAGGCGGGATTGTTCTGCCGCAAAGCGTACTGGAAGATGGGCGCGCTCGATTTTCGAAGGCGCAAGCGGAGGCCGAGCGCGTGCTGATGCAAGCAGGCGGCATGGCCTGCGCGCATCACCTCTCGCAGGCGCAAGACGACCTGATCCGCACGCTTTATGCCGCGTTATGCCCGGCAGAGACCAAGCCGCCTTTGGCCATTCTGGCGGTTGGTGGCTTTGGCCGGGGCACGCTGGCACCGGGATCGGATACCGATCTGCTGTTTTTGTTGCCTGATTTCAAACCAGGGCGTGCCAAAGCGGCGCTTTCCCAGGCCGGGCTTGGCAAAAACACGTCGTCCCCGAAGCCTGTTCCGCCCTCTGCCAGCGCGGCACCGGAAGGGGATAAAAACCCCGGCGCCGCTATCGCCCAAACCTTGCTTTATGGCTTATGGGATTTGAAGCTCAAGCTGGGGCATGCCGCCCGTACGATCGATGAATCGCTCCAGGCGGCGCGCGCGGATGTCACTATCCGCACCGCCTTGCTGGAAACGCGGCTGATCGCGGGGGATGAAACGCTCTACGCTGAATTTCTCAAACGGTTCGAAAAAGAGGTGGTTACCGGCAAAACCGTGCCGTTTGTTGCTGCCAAACTGGCGGAACGGGAGGCGCGCCACACCCGCGCCGGGCGCTCGCGCTATCTGGTGGAGCCGAACATCAAGGAAGGCAAGGGCGGCTTGCGGGATCTGCAAACGCTGGCATGGATCACGCAATATGTCTTCCGGGTCAAAAACCTTGGGGATCTGGTGGTGCAAGGCGTCTTTACCGCGCGGGAAGTGGCGTTGTTTCGCCGCTGCGAGGAATTTTTATGGCGTGTGCGCTGCCACATGCATTTTGTGGCCGGGCGCGCCGAAGAGCGCCTCAATTTCGATCTCCAGCAGGTTTTGGCGGTACGCATGGCTTATTCCACGCGCGGCCCGCTCAGCCAGGTCGAGCGCTTCATGCGGCATTATTTTCTGGTCGCCAAGGAGGTTGGGGATCTAAGCGCCATCCTTTCCGCAGAGCTGGAAGCGCGCGCGCAAAAGCCGCAGGCCATTCTCTCGCGTATGGTGGGGCGGCTCACGCATCGGCGCAAAAAGCTGGCCGATACCCACGATTTCGTGCTCGATAGCGGGCGGCTCACGCTGGCCTCCCCCGAGGTTTTAACCCGTGATCCGGTTAATCTCATCAAACTGTATTGGTATGCAGACCGCGACCAGATCGCCATTCACCCCGATGCCATGCGGCAGGTGACCTTGTGCTTGCGCCATGCCGATGAAAGCCTGCGCCAGAATGCGCAGGCCAACCGGCTGTTTCTGGATATTTTAACCTCGCCGCGCGCCCCGGAAATCGTGTTGCGCCGCATGCATGAAGCGGGACTTTTAGGGCGGTTCATCCCGGATTTTGCGCGCATTCAGGCGATGATGCAATTTTCGATGTATCACCATTACACGGTCGATGAACACACGCTCTATTGCCTGGGGTTTCTCACCCAGGCCGAACGCGGGGGAGCCGAGAACGATTACCCGCTCGCGCATCTGCTCATGGGGCAGATCCATAACCGCCGTGCGCTCTATGTGGCGCTGTTTTTGCACGATATCGGCAAAGGCCGCCCCGAAGCGCATGAGGTGGTGGGGGCCCGGATCGCCCGCATTTTGTGCCCACGGTTCGGCTTGAGCGCGCAGGAAACCGAAACCGTGGCCTGGCTGGTGGAAAACCACCTCCTTCTGTCGCAAGTGGCGCAAAGCCGCGATATTGGCGACCCCCGCACCATCGCCAGTTTTGCCGCCAGCGTGCAATCGCTTGAGCGCTTGCGGCTGTTATTGATCCTCACCTTTTGCGACATCCGCGGGGTTGGGCCGGGGGTGTGGAACAACTGGAAGGGGCAATTGCTCAGCGCCTTGTACCGCGAGACCGAAATGGCGCTTTCCGGGGAATATTCGGCCCTGGAACGCTCGGAGCGTATCGCGGCAGCCCAGCGCGCTTTGGCCGAACAATTGGCCGATTGGGATGCCCGAAGCTTCAGCGCCTATGCCCAGCGCCATAATGCCGCCTATTGGATCAAGGTGGATCTGCAAAACCAGGTGCTGCACGCCAAAATGCTGCGCGCCGCCGAGCAGAGCGGCGAACGCTTTGCCGTGGAAGCACGCACGGATGCCGCGCGCGGGGTAACAGAACTGACCGTGATGGCGATTGATCACCCGCGCTTGCTCTCCATCCTGTTCGGGGCCTGCGCCGCAGCGGGGGCGAATATCGTCGAAGCGCAGATTTTCACCACATTGGACGGCATGGCACTGGACACGATCGCCATTTCGCGCGCCTTTGAGCGCGATGACGATGAATTACGGCGCGCCGAGCGGGTTGCCCGGCATATGGTCGCAACCTTGAAGGGAGAGGCGCATCTGCCCGATATGATCGCTACCCGGACAATTCACGATAAACGCGCAAACGCCTTCAGCGTGGCACCGGAGGTGTTGATCGACAACGAGCTTTCCGCCAAAGCCACGGTGGTGGAGGTGACGGGGCTCGATCGCCCCGGCCTGCTCTATGCGCTCACCCGCGCCATTGGCCAGCAAAACCTCAACATTTTTTCAGCGCGTATTCTCACCTATGGTGAAAAAGCGGTCGATGTCTTTTATCTCACCGATCTGACCGGCGGCAAGATCACCCACGCCGCGCGCCAGCAAAAATTACGGCACGCCCTGCTGGAAGCCTTGCTCGACGTGCCGGATCGCCCCACAGAGCGCCCCGTTACAGGCAATGCCTGATCGCGGAGGGACCCTGATCGCGGGTGGACAAAGTGGGGCGAGGATAGAACGGGTTGGGGGGTAAATGTTCGCGCGTTTATCGGGAAAGGCGCAGGCTCAAAGCACCACAATGCCTTGATGTTTGGCCTTGGTATCGGGCTCGACATGGATGGTGGTGACCACTTCCCCCAAATCCTCGCGCAATTTCCCTTCGATCCGGTCACAGATGCTATGCGCATCTTCCACGCTCATGGTGCGCGGCACCACCAGATGAAATTCCACATAGGTTGTGCGGCCGGAATGGCGGGTGCGCAGATCATGCGCCTCGATCGCTCCTTCCGATTGCGTGGCAATGGTCGCGCGGATCCGCTCCACTTCTTCGGGGGCGGCGGCTTCATCCATGAGGCTGGAGAACGATTCTTGCATCAAGGTCCAGCCGGACCACAAAATATTCACCCCGACCAGCCCCGCCAAAGCTGAATCCACCCAAGGGTAGCCGCTCACAAACGCGACCAGCAACGCCACCAGCACGCCAAGGGAAGAGACCACATCGCTCATCAGGTGTTTGCCATCGGCCACCAGTGCTGGCGAGCGCAACGCGCGACCCTTGCGCAGCAAAAAGAGGCTCCACCCCCCGTTAATGGCGCTGGCCAGCACATTGAGCCCAATCCCCACAGGATCAAGATTGGGCTTGACCGGGCTTTGCCAAGCGCCCCAAGCGGCGTGAAAAACCGCCATGGCGGCGGTTAAAATCAGCGCACCCTCGAACACTGCAGCGATATATTCAATTTTCTGATGCCCATAAGGATGCCGGTCATCGGCCGGTTTCGCACTGATCCGGATGGCAAACAGCGCCACAAACGCGGCGATGATATTCACGAAGCTTTCCAGCGCATCCGAATACAGGGCAATCGAGCCGGTGAGCCAATAAGCGCCAAATTTGAGCGCCATCACGCAGATCCCGACACCAATAGAGCCCAAGGCGATCTTAACGGTAAAATCGTGCTTTTGGGCCTGGGCACTGCGCGCGTGCTCAGAATTTGCCGCATCTGCCGCCAAGGTCATTTTATTCGCCTTCACCGAATTTGTCTGCCAACAAAGCCGCAAGCGCATCGAGCGCAGCTTCCGCTTGGGGCCCGAAAGCCGAGACCGAAACCGTGGTGCCTTGCGCAGCGGCCAGGGTCAGCAACCCCATGATCGAGGTACCGCCTACGGTTTCCCCGCAGCGCGTGACCCGAATATCGGCATCGAGTTTCTCGCAACACTGCACAAATTTTGCCGAAGCACGGGCATGCAACCCCTTGCGGTTGGTGATCAGCAATTCGCGCACCAAGGCGCCTTCAACGATGGGAGGAGGAGGGCAGGGTTCTTCACTCATTTGATCGCCAGCACCTGACTTGCCACCTTGATATGTTTGCGCCCGGCTTCTTCCACACAGGCAACGGCTTTTTCAAGGCCACTTTCTTCCCGCACGCGCGCCAGTTTGATCAGCATGGGCAGGTTGATCCCGGCCACCACCTCGACATTGCCACGCGCCATGGCGGCAATGGCCAGGTTGGAGGGCGTGCCGCCAAACATGTCGGTCAACACAACGACCCCCTTCCCGGAATCGGCGCGTTCGATCGCCGATAGAATATCGTCCCGGCGCAGATCAATATCGTCTTCCGGACCAATGCAGATCACCTCGACCTGCTTTTGTGGGCCCACGACATGCTCCATGGCCAGCCGAAATTCGGCCGCCAATTGCCCATGCCCGACCAGAACCATCCCGATCATGCGAACCCTTTTCGGCTTGCCCCGCGCGCCATGGCGGATCCTGTTTACAGGTGACCCGATGAACGCGGTAGAATTAACACTTGGTTACAAGCGGCGCAAATTACAGTGCCTTGCCCCAAGAATCCAGCGCCGATATAAAAATCTCGCATCAATTATGACAAAATCAACAACACGGTAAAAACAGCCCGGATAAAACTTGTTTTCAGGCTGTTTTATGCGGTCCAAAGGCGGCTCAAGACGCATTCGAGACGCAAATAAGGCGCGCTTATCCGCCCAAAGGCGCTTGGCGGCAACAGGCTCCGGGGGCGAAATTGGCCAAGGAACAGCCTTCCCAGCGGGTTTATGCCGTGTTAGCCTGCCAGAAAAGGGGATCGCCGAACCCCTTGTGTGCCAAAAACCCGTTTCAAGCCCCGCCAATGCCGTGCCGTGCACGAACAGGAGTGTCCATGCCCCAAACTTCAGCCGGAAACCCTGTTCTTGCCGCGGTAACGCGCGGAGGGGTAATCGAATCGGCGCATCGCGGCTCGGTAGCGGTGTGTGATGCCCAAGGGAAGATCGTTTTTGCCCTCGGGGATATTGAAACGCCGGTTTTTCCGCGATCGGCGGTCAAGGCCTTGCAGGCGCTGCCGCTTGTCGAAACCGGGGCTGCGGCCCGTTTTGGGCTCTCAGGCGCAGAAATCGCGCTGGCCTGCGCCTCGCATTCCGGGGAACCGGAGCACGCGGCAACCGCCGCCAGTGCTTTGGCCAAGGCGGGCGTATCCCTCACCTGCCTTGAATGCGGCGCCCATTGGCCGATGGGCGAAAAATACGCGCGGGCTTTGGCGCAAGCCGGGAGCGCGCCCAATGCGCTGCACAACAACTGCTCTGGCAAGCATGCCGGGTTTGTGTGCACCGCGCTCGATCAAAACATCGATCCCAAAGGCTATATTGGGCCAGACCACCCCGTGATGCGCCAGGTAACCCGCGCTTTGGCGCAAACCACCGGCGCGGACCTTGCCCGCTTGCCGGTGGGGGTCGATGGCTGTTCCATCCCCACTTATGCGATCCCGCTGGTCAATATCGCGGCCGCCTTTGCCCGTTTTGGCACCGGCGAGGGGTGGGATGCTACGCGCGCGCAAGCCGCCGGGGTGATCCGCAAGGCGGTTGCCGAAAATCCGTTCATGATCGCCGGAACCTTGCGGTTTGATACCCTCGTCACCGCCCATTTCGGTTCGCGCGTATTTCTCAAAATGGGCGCGGAAGGCGTTTATTGCGCCGCTTTTCCGGAGCTTGGCCTGGGGCTTGCCGCCAAAATGGATGACGGCGCCACCCGCGCCAGTGAGGTTGCCATGGCGGCCTTGATCGCCAAATTCCTCCCCTTGAAGGGCGAAGATCAAGCCTTCCTG
>CAZGKS010000098.1:0-7777 GCA_964526275.1 uncultured Methylobacterium sp.
GCGAGGAGCGCATCGAGCGCGGGCGGGCGCGGTTACCGGGCGGAGGATTTACCGCTGATCCAGAATTTTGTGGTCACGTCGGGGCTGATCTCGGTGCTGGTTTTGGCCTTCTATACCAATTCCGAACCGGTGCGGCATTTATACCGCACGCCGGAAGCCTTGTGGGGCATCTGCCTGATCTTGCTGTTCTGGACCTGCCGTATGGCGTTTCTTACGCATCGCGGCAAGATGCATGACGACCCGCTGGTTTTTACGGTGCGGGACCGGGTAAGCTTGTGCTGCGGGGGCCTTATTGCGCTTTTGGGCATAGCTGGAGCGCTGATTTGAGCGGTTTCCAACGTGTAGCGCTTTATGGCGCCTTTGCCGTGCTGGCCATTGGGGTTAATCTGGGGGTCCAGCGGGGGGTGATCGCGGTAGGCGAGGCGGTGGCGGTGCCTTCCAGCGCGGCTTTTCTGGCTGCCCTTGTATCTGGCACGGCGGCGGGGCTGCTGATCAAATATCTGCTCGATAAAAAATGGATTTTTGCGGATACCAGCACGGGGTTGGCGGCGCATTCGCGTAAATTCTCGCTCTATACGGCGATGGGGCTGGCAACGACCGCCCTTTTCTGGGGCATGGAAAGTGCATTCTGGTTTGCCTGGCGCACGCAGGGCGCGCGCGAACTGGGCGCGATTTTGGGGTTGACCATCGGATATATGGTCAAATACCAGCTTGATCGCCGCTATGTGTTTATCGATACGGCGGAGCGCGCGCCATGATGCTTTCTGGTTGGGGGCGCTATCCACGCCAGGAATGCCCGCTCAGCCATCCGCGCGGGGCGGACGAGCTATCCGGCATGGTCGCTGCGGGGCCGCTGATCGCGCGCGGCAATGGCCGGGGCTATGGCGATTGCGCGCTAAGCTTAGGCACTACCGTGATGATGGGCAATTTCAACCGGTTGATTGCGTTCGATGCGCAAAGCGGTCAATTGGTGGCCGAAGCAGGGGTTCTGCTGGCGGATGTGATCTCGGTATTCTTGCCGCGCGGCTGGTTTCCCGCCGTAACACCGGGCACAAAATTCGTGACAATCGGCGGCATGGTGGCCGCAGATGTCCACGGCAAGAACCATCATCGTGATGGTTCTTTTGGTGCCTTTATCGATTGGTTGGATCTGCTCGATGCGCACGGCCAGACCCGGCGCTGCTCGCGCACAGAAAATCCCGATCTGTTCGCCTGGACGATTGGCGGCATGGGGCTCACCGGGGTGATTATGCGGGTTGCCTTCCGGCTGCGACGGGTGGAAAGCGGGTGGATCCGCCAGACCAATCTGGCCGCGCGCAACCTTGCGGAGGCGATGGCGCTCTTCGAAGATCACGAAGCGGCGACCTATTCCGTTGCCTGGATTGATTGCCTGGCGCGCGGGGAGGCTTTGGGGCGCTCGATTGTCATGCTGGGCGAACATGCGCAGCGCCATACGCTGCCAACCGCGCAGCGCGTTGCACCCTTTGCCCCGCCCTTGCCGCGCACGCGGGATGTGCCGGTGGAATTGCCGGTCTCCCCGCTCAACCGCTGGACGCTCAAGGCGTTCAATACGGCTTATTGGCAAGCCGGACAGGTTGGGCAAGGGGTGCGCCTTGTCAATTGGGACAGCTATTTTTACCCGCTCGATGCAATCCATCGCTGGAACCGGATTTATGGCCGGCGCGGTTTTATCCAGTTTCAATGCGCGCTGCCGCTGGCACAGGCCCAAACCGGGTTGAGCGCCTTGCTCGCAGCGATTGCCCAAAGCGGCGAGGGGTCGTTTCTGGCGGTTCTGAAGCGCTTTGGCGCCCCAAATACCCCGGGGGCGTTCTCCTTCCCGCTCCATGGCTACACTCTGGCGCTCGATTTTTCGATTTGCGCAAAAACGCTCGCGCTTATGAACACTTTAGATAGGATTGTGCTGGAATATGGCGGGCGTTTCTATCTTGCCAAGGATGCCCGAATGACCCCCGATATCTTGCGTGCTTCGGATAACCGAGTGGCAGATTTTATCGCCCTGCGCGCAGGCGCCCCCGCTGCGCATTTCCAATCCCTGCAATCGCAGCGGCTCGGGCTATGAAGGCCGCCTCCGTGACGCTTGGCCCCGTTCTGATTATCGGCGGCGCCTCGGATATGGGGCGGGCGATCGCGCATCGCTTCGCGGCCGCTGGCCACCCTGTCCAGCTTGCAGCCCGCCAATGCGCCCGCCTTGCGCCAGACCAGGCCGATCTTGCCTTGCGGTACGGGGTTGGCGTTACCCTGCACGAGCTGGATATTCTGGAGAGCGCGACCTTCCCGGCCTTTATTGCTGCCCTGCCGGAGTTGCCCGCCTTGGCGATCTGTGTGGTTGGGTTGCTGGGCGAACAGGCGCTGTCTGAAGCCGATCCCAACGCGGCGCGGCTGGTGATGCGCAGCAATTTTGAAGGGCCCGCCGTGCTGCTGGGGCTGCTTGCCAACGCGTTCGCAGCGCGCGGAAGCGGTGTGCTGGTTGGCGTCAGCTCCGTTGCCGGGGAGCGCGGGCGCGCCAGCAATTATGTCTATGGGGCAGCCAAAGCCGGGTTTACGGCGTTTTTGTCCGGGCTGCGCAATCGTCTGGCCACTCAATCCGTCCACGTGCTCACGGTTCTGCCCGGCTTTGTCCGCACCCGCATGACCGAAGGCATGAAGCTGCCACCCCGGCTGACCGCCTCCCCTGAACAGGTCGCCGAAGCGATCTTCAAGGCGGTTTGTAAAAAACGAGACGTTTTATACGTCAAACCGATCTGGCGACTGATCATGCTGATCATTCGTTCCATCCCCGAAAAAATATTCAAGAAAACGAGGATATAACAATGGATGCGGATGAAACGCCGATTTATCTGAAGAAGAGGATTGCAAATTTTATAAAAATAGCTGTATTTATTACGATTGCTACTAACATTGTTAATTATCAGATATCGGACGGGCCTTATAAGAAAAACATGGTGCGTGATTTTGATGCTTTTTATGTCTATGGTACAATGGCTGCGAGTGGACGCGCTGCAGAAACCTACAGCTATAAATATGGCGCTGTTGCTCAATACGAATATTTTAAAGAAACTATTTTTATGCCATGGACTTATCCACCACCTTTTACATTGTTCGTTAGTATTCTAGCTTTATTACCACCTTGGGTGGCTTATGGATTATTTGTTACACTAACCACGTTATTCTATGTGTGGGTGATCAAGCGCCTTGCAGGGCCCTATGCTGTCGCCGTTATAATAGCAATTCTACCGACATTCGTGTTAGAAATCATGTCAGGGCAGAATGGTTTTCTAACCGGCGGGTTGGTTGGCCTGTTTGCGCTTTACTGGCTTGAGCGGCGCCCTTCGGCGGGTATTCCGCTGGGGCTTATGGTTATCAAACCGCATCTGGCGGTCGGCATTGCCCTGCTGCCGTTCCTCGAAAGACGTTGGCGCGTTGTGCTGGTCGCTGCAGCGGTGAGCGTTGGCGCTTTGGCCATTTCTACCGTTGCTTTCGGATTTAGTATATGGCCCGCCTTTATCGGCGGCGTGCGCGAGGCTGGGGCTTTTCTGTCAACAGGGGCATATCCCCTACACCGAATGACCTCTCTTTATGCCGTGCTGCATACTTTTTCGGTGCCGCATCCAATCGCTTATACCCTTCAAGCTCTCGGGGCTTTGGGGGCCATCGGTATGCTTCTTTATCTGTGGCGACAGAAAATCCCCTCTCGTTTGCTGCTTGCTGCAGCATGTTGCACCTCGCTGTTGATCAGCCCCTATAATTACGATTACGATTTGACGATTCTGGGAGTGGCGATTGCCCTGCTCATCCCCAGCTTGCTGGCAATCACGACGCGGTATGAGCAGATTTTCCTATGTCTATTGTGTTGGTTTGTCACGGGTTACGGCTTTATAGACATAGGATTTTCGGCAGTTGCCACCGAATCCATGCCTTTAAGTGCTCTTCTCGAAAACCTTGCAATGGGCGGGAAATTAAGAACCTCTGCACTTTATGCCGGGATTTATTTGATTTCGATCTTATTGGCGGCTTGGGTGCTCTGGCTTTACAAAAAGCGCGGAATGGATCGCTCTTTGGATATGCATATCCTCCCCAACACCTGACGATGGCGGGGTAAAGTGCTTTACACGATCATGCGGGAGGGGCTGTTCCCCCCCCCGCTGGGTTCGTGGGCAGTTGCAGCAGCCGGGAGCCCGCATTACCTGCGGAAAGGGTCAAGGTCGTTCTGAAATTCAATTATAAATCAAGGGTTTTGTTTGCCCCTTCCGGGGTTAATGCGGGCGCCCAGCTGGCTTGACATGCTGCCACATAAGATCCGGGAGGAAAATTAGATTATTGTGTTTTCTGGCTCGGATATGCCCGCATGCGCGTATTATGCTGTTTTCAAGGCCAGTTTGAGAGAACCGTGCTTGTGGCGCACAGTAAGTCCAAAGGCCATTGGTATAAGACGTATCAAATAAATTTCCACCTTGCCCCACGCTCCCGTGCGGTTGTGGATTGACAGTTGGGCACAGGTTATTCATAACGCATGCGCGCTGAGCGCGGGGGGGAATGTCCCGAGCGGCAAAGGGGGCGGACTGTAAATCCGCTGGCTACGCCTTCGTAGGTTCGAGTCCTACTTCCCCCACCACTTCTTGTTAAAAATTGAAGGGTGTGCACTCCCGGCATTTGGCAGGGCAATCTTTTCCGTGGCATGGAGAGAGGCGCTATAGGCCAGATTTTACACAGGAGCGCCACGACGATTAAAGCAGCCTGTTGAGGCCGCCTGCCCCATATTTATTACGCAAAATCAAATAATGCCCCCCCGTTACACCCGCGCTTCCCACATTGCTAAGCCGCGAAACGCAAAGACCGGCACGCCGTTCTGGTTGATCGCATAATTGCGCAAGGTGACGATGCCCCAGCCGGGGCGAGATTGCGAGCGGCGGGCATCGAGCACGTGGGAATAATAGGTCAAGGTGTCGCCCGCCATAACCGGACGGCGCCATTGCAGGTCATCGAACCCCATGCCCGGCCCGCGTTTGGGCACATGCACGCCCTCGGCTTCGAGCTTTTGCCAGAAATCGACGGTCAGGCGCATCCAGGTGGCGGCGGTTTGCCAGCCCGAAGCGCATAACCCGCCAAAATGCGTCTTGCGACCCGCTTCTTCGCTTAAATGGAAGGGTTGGGGGTCAAATTGACGCGCAAAATCAATAATATGTGCAGCATCGAACTGGCGTTCTCCGACCCTTGCGATCATGCCGGGGCGCAGATCCTCGATCAGGCCGAAATGGTGCTCGATCGGCCCGGTGGGGAAATCTTCCGGCGCGGGCGGGGCCGGCAAAACCCCTTCCTCGAACGCATTCTGCGCGCCTTCGCGGCGCCCGAACAAGATCAGGTTGATCTGTTCCAGCACCGCCTCACCGTGTTGATTGGTGAGCAGAAACCGGAAATTGACCAAGCCACGCGCAGGATTTCGCGCTGAAACCTTGCGGCCCAGCACGCTATAGCTGCCGGTGAGGGTGTCGCCCGCGCGCACGGGCTGGAGCCAGCGTAATTTATCAACGCCGGGCGAGCCCAAACCGGTCGATGCATTGAGCAAACCATCGGCCATCAGGCGCATATTGCGGCTGATCGTGTGCCAGCCAGAGGCGATCTTGCCGCCCATCAACTGCGCTTGCGCCGAATGCGGATCGAGATGCATCGGTTGGGGGTCATAATCACGCGCGAAGGCGACCAGTTCTGCTCGGTCGAGCGTAAAGGCGCCATAGCTGCCGCTCTCTCCCAGGGTGAAATCGTCGAAAGTTTTGCGATTGGCGAGGGCGGGATCTGTCAGCATGCACGCACCTTGTATCCAATAGCGTTTTTGCTTTTGAGAGAATCATCAAAAGCAAAAGACGCGTTTTTCTTATCCTGCAACGTTTTTGCTTTTGAGAGAATCATCAAAAGCAAAAGGCGCATTTTTCCACAAAGAGATAAGCGCAGAATAGGTTTCCGTTAAAACACATCCCGCTGTTAGAAAGACGAAATCAACCCCGAAGGAAAAACAAAGTCCATCATAAACAACAGGTTATCTTGCAACAGGTTGCCCTGCAACACTTCCCCCTGTCACGTATTGAAGCGGAAATGCAGCACATCGCCATCGGCCACGGCGTATTCCTTGCCTTCGAGACGGAATTTTCCGGCCTCCCGCGCCCCCGCCTCGCCCTTATGGGCGATATAATCGGCATAAGCGATGGTTTCGGCGCGGATAAACCCCTTCTCGAAATCGGTATGGATCACCCCGGCCGCTTGCGGCGCCTTGGTGCCCGCTTCCACGGTCCAGGCGCGGGCCTCCTTGGGGCCAACGGTGAAATAGGTCAGCAGCCCAAGCAGCGCATAGCCTTCCCGGATAACGCGGTTGAGCCCCGGCTCGGCCAGACCAATGGCTTCGAGATAATCTTTTTGCTCATCGGTCGCCAGAACGGCGATTTCGCTCTCGATCCTTGCGGAAACCACCACGGCGCGCGCGCCTTCCTGTTGGGCCCTGGCAACAACCTGTGCCGAAAACGCATTGCCGGCATCGGCTTTCGCTTCTTCGACATTGCACACATAAAGCACGGGTTTGGAGGTCAAAAGCCCAAGCATGGCAAAGGCTTTGGTTTCGTGCGGTTTGAGCTCGACCAAGCGCGCCGGTTGCCCCTCGCGCAGCAAATCGAGCGCGCGGCTCATCAGATCAAACAGCTCCTTGGCTTCCTTGTCCTGGCCCTTGGCTTTTTTCTCGATCGCGCCGATGCGCTTTTCGAGGCTATCGAGATCGGCCAGCATCAATTCGGTTTCGATGGTTTCAATATCCGCGACAGGGTCAATCCGCCCTTCGACATGGGTAATATCGCCATCCTCAAAGCAGCGCACCACATGGGCGATCGCATCGACCTCGCGGATATTGGCCAGAAACTGGTTGCCCAGCCCCTCCCCGCGCGAAGCACCGCGCACCAGCCCGGCAATATCCACGAAGGTCAGCCGCGTGGGGATGATTTCCTTGGAACCGGCAATCGCCGCCAAGGCGTCGAGCCGTGCATCGGGCACCGCGACATCGCCGACATTGGGCTCGATCGTGCAAAACGGATAATTGGCGGCCTGCGCTGCCGCTGTTTGGGTTAGCGCGTTGAAAAGCGTCGATTTACCGACATTCGGCAAACCAACAATGCCGCATTTGAAGCCCATGGCTGTGATCCTGTGCGAGAGTATGCATCGCTTTTTGGCCAAGGGGGGGCAAAAGTCCAGCGTTTTTGCACGCACCCGCAAGAATACCCGCAAGAGTACCCGCGTGCAGGGGGCTCAATCAGGCATCAAGACACGCGATTGATACGCTTCAACCTGTCCGGCCAGCAATAAAGGCAGCTCGCGCGCAAGGCGGGCGGTCAGCGCTTCCACGCCCGGTTGCTCGGCTTTGGAAAAATCGCCCAACACATATGCCTGCACCAAGGCTTTATCCCCCGGATGCGCGATCCCCAGCCGGATACGCCAATACTCATTGCCGCAATGGGCGCTGATGGAACGCAACCCGTTATGCCCGGCAATGCCGCCGCCTTGTTTGATCCGCACCCGCGCAAAGGGCAGGTCCAGTTCATCATGGAACACAAACACGTCTTCCAGTGCGATTTTGTAAAAGGTCATCGCCGCACGCACGCCGATGCCGCTCTCGTTCATGTAGGTTTGCGGCTTGAGCAACAAAGCGCGGTGCGGCCCGAAACTCGCTTCGGCCAGCAGGCTCGAAAATTTCTCGCGCCATTCGCAGCGCCCCCCCGCAGCT
>CAZGKS010000099.1:0-7686 GCA_964526275.1 uncultured Methylobacterium sp.
CACGAAGCCTTGGCCTATTTGCAAGAATTGCCGTGGAAGGGTAATATCCGCGAGCTTGAAAGCGTGGTGCAGCGGCTTATCGTGATGCATCCGGAAGCGCGGATAGGCTTGCGCGCGGTTGAGCATGCTTTGGCGGACCGCGCCCCCGCGCCTACGGAAACGGGGGGGGGCACACTCGATCTGGAGGCTATCGAGGCTACGTTTTTAGCCTATCTGGAAGGCTATATCCGCCTGCATGCGCCTGCTATGCCTCCCGGCGGCATGTTGGCGCGTTTTGCGCCTGTTTTCGAGCGGCCCTTGCTGCTCGCCGCCCTTAAAGCCAGCGATGGTGTCCAGTTGCAGGCGGCGGATCTGCTCGGCATTAATCGCAATACGTTGCGCAAAAAAATGCGGGAACTTGGCTTGCGCGTTACCGGCACGGTTGACGCAGGCGACGAACCATAGAATTGTCATCTTTTGGCAACAGTGTTGCGTAAACAGAACAACCCGTTCGAGACCCCCATACGAGAGATGATGCAAGAACCAACCGAACAGGGATCGCCTCTCAACACGCCCCAAACGGGGCGCGAGCCCCTGCACACGCCCCAAACGGCGCGCGCGCCGCTGCCTCTGCCAGCGGCCGGGCCTGCCGTGGCGGGGGGCGTGCTGGCGGCGGTGCCCCTCACCGCAGAGCCCGATAATCCAGATCCACAAGACCCGCTTTTTGCGCTGTGGGGGCCGGTACTGGCGGCGATTGCGCTATGCTCTTCCATCGCGACATTTTTGTATCTGATGGGTATTTTCCGCCTCTCGCCCACCGAACGCGCGGTGCCGTGGCTGCTGGCCATTGATACGTTGTTGCTGGCGGCCTTGCTCTACATGGTGGTGTGGCAGCTTTGGCAGGTACGGCGCGCCAGCCGCGAGAAGCAATCGGGTGCAAGGCTGCATCGGCGGATTGTCGGGCTGTTCTCGCTGGTGGCGATCGTGCCCACCGCGATTGTCGCGGGAGCGGCTTTGGTGGCGCTGGAGCGCGGGCTCACGCCGTGGTTTTCGGGCAATTTACGCGCCTTGGTACTCAATGCGGATGCGATTTCGCATAATTTCCAGCAACAGATCTGTCAGAATCTGGGGCGGGAAATCCGCCTGATGGCGCAAGATATGGACCGCACGCAGGCCAGCGGCTTTTTTACCGGCAATGAGAGCGCTTTCCAGACCTTTTTCAATGGCCGGGCGGTGGCGTTGGGGTTTCCTTATGCCGTGATTTTCTCTGAAAAGGGGACCTTGCTCAAACAGGCGCAGGTGGAGGCTAAAGCGGTTTCTCCGCCCCAACTGGCCCAGGAAGATTTCCGCGATGCGGATACCGATGAAATTCCCTGCCTGTTTTCGCGCGAGAGCATGGGCGGGTTGATCCGCCTGCGGCATTATGGCGATGGCGCGTATCTGGTCGTGGCGCGGGCAGTGGATCCGCGCATTCTGGAATTTCCGATCATCGCCAAGGCAGGGGTGGCGCAATATCAGGTGCTCGAACAGCGGCGGCAGGCCAGCAAATTCGGGATCGCGGTGGTGTTCGCGCTGCTCACGCTGATCGGGCTTACGGCCTCGGTCATGCTGGGGTTGGGGTTTGCCAACAAGCTGGTGGACCCCATCCGCCGCCTGATGCGCGCCACCGATGCGGTGGCGGCGGGTAATCTCGATGTGCAGGTGCCCACGGCCAAGCTGGGGGCGGATATTGCCCAGCTTGGCGCGGTGTTCAACAACATGACCCAGGCCCTGCGCGATCAACATGCCAATCTGCACGAAGCGTACCGTCTGCTCGATCAGCGGCGGCACTTTATCGAGGCGGTGCTGGCCGGGGTTCCGGCAGGGGTTGTGGGGGTGGATGCGAAGGGGCGGATCTCGCTCATCAACCCCATGGCGCGCGAATGGTTGCGCCTGCCAGACCCGTTGGGCGCCCCTGTTTCGGCAACGGAATTACCGCTTTTGAACGATATTCTGCCCGAATTGGGGGCCTTTGTGGCAGAAGCGCGCGCGCAGGCACAAAACCGCGTGGTGCAAACCGAAATTCCGCTCCTGCGCGGGGGGCGTGAGCGGGTGCTTTCCGTGCGCGCCACCGGCGATGAAGAGGGCGGATTGGTGATCACGCTCGATGACATGACCGATCTGATCAGCGCGCAGCGCAACGCGGCTTGGTCAGATGTGGCGCGGCGCATTGCCCATGAGATCAAGAACCCGCTCACCCCCATCCAGCTTTCGGTGGACCGTATCCGCCGGAAATTCGGCAAGCATATTCATGAGGATAAACCCATTTTCGATCAATGCACGGAAACCATCATCCGCCAGGTGGAAGATATCAAGGCGATGGTGGATTCGTTCTCCTCCTTCGCCAAAATGCCCAAACCGGTGTTTCAGCCCGATGACCTTGCCCGGACCTTGCGCGAAACCGTGTTTCTGATGCGGGTGGGCAATCCAGACATCACCTTTGACGAGCGGGGGCTGGAAAGCCCGCTCCCGGCGGTGTTCGATCGCCGCCTGATCGCGCAAGCCTTCCAGAATTTGCTCAAAAACGCTTGCGAGGCCATTGCGGAGAACGAGCAGGCCAGCGCGCCGGGACGGATTGTTCTGGAGGTCTATCCACAAGGAGAGGGGCTGGTGGTAGAGGTGCGCGATAATGGCAAGGGGTTTCCGCTTGAAAACCGCGCCCGGCTGCTGGAACCTTACGCCACAACGCGGCAAGGCGGCACGGGCTTGGGGCTGCCCATTGTCGCCAAAATCTTTGAAGACCATGGCGGGCGGCTCGAACTGCTCGATGCGGCGCAGGCGGCATCGGGCCAGGGCGCCTTGCAAGGAGACAAGGGGGCCTTGGTGCGGGTCTATTTGCCGCGCGACCTTGCACCGCGCACCCAACAACCGGAAGGAATGGTATGATGGCCGATATTCTTGTGGTCGATGACGAGGCCGATATCCGCGATCTGGTCGCGGGTATTTTGGAGGATGAAGGCTATACCACCCGCACCGCGGCCCATGCCGATGCCGCTTTGGCCGCCATTGCGGCGCGCCGCCCCAACCTGGTGTTTCTGGATATCTGGATCGAAGGTTCGCGCCTTAACGGGCTGGAATTGCTGGAAGTGCTCAAGGCGCAGCATCCCGATCTGCCGGTTGTCATGATCTCTGGCCATGGCACAATTGAAACCGCTGTCAGCGCCATTCGCAAGGGCGCGTATGATTTTATCGAAAAACCGTTCAAAGCCGACCGGTTGGTGCTGGTGGCCGAGCGGGCGCTTGAACAGGTGGCGCTCAAACGCCAGATCCGTGATCTTGAAACCCGCGCGGGCGGTTCGGATAGCCTGGTGGGCACCTCGGTCTGCATGGCGCATTTGCGCAACCAGATCGACAAGGTTGCCCCCACCAATGCCCGGCTGCTGATTTCGGGCCCATCGGGATGCGGCAAGGAGCTGGTTGCGCGCACGGTGCATGCCGCCTCCAACCGCGCGCAAGGCCCGTTTGTGAGCATCAACGCGGCCGCGATTACCCCGGAGCGCATGGAAGAAGCGCTGTTCGGTATCGAGGAAGCCCCCGGTCGCCCGCGCCGGATCGGCGCGCTGGAGGAAGCGCATGGCGGCAGCCTGTTTATCGATGAAATTGCCGATATGCCGCGCGAAACCCAAAGCCGGGTGCTGCGCGTGCTGATCGACCAGAATTTCCAGCGCGTGGGCGGCAATGCGCGCGTTACGGTGGATGTGCGGCTGATCTCCTCCTCCAGCCGGGATATGAACGAGGAAATCGCCAACGGGCGCTTCCGCGAGGACCTGTACCATCGGCTGGGCGTGGTGCCGCTACGCGTGCCCGCTTTGAGCGAGCGGCGGGAGGATATTCCAGCCTTGGTAACGCATTTCATGGCGCAGATCGCGCTGGGAACCGGCCTGCCGCAGCGGGGTATTTCAGCGGAGGCCATGGCGGTGTTGCAAGCGCATGACTGGCCGGGCAATGTGCGGCAATTGCGCAATAATATCGAGCGTTTGCTGATTTTGGCGGCGGGCGATGCCGGGCAGGAGATCACCCCCGATATGCTGCCGCAGGATGTCGGCTCCGGCATGCTCGTTACCCCCAATGGTACGGGGGGCGAAAAACTGCTGGCCCTGCCCCTGCGCGAAGCGCGGGAGATGTTCGAGCGTGATTATCTGATCGCGCAGATCAACCGCTTTGGCGGTAATGTCTCGCGCACGGCGGAGTTTGTCGGCATGGAACGCTCGGCGCTGCATCGCAAGCTGAAATTGCTGGGGGTATGAGCGCGCGCTATTTGCAGGCGGGTAGCGTAAAGGGGGTTTGACAAAAGTTTTTTTGCATTCTTGCACAGTTCAGGCGCGTTGGGTAGGGTGTAAACTATACGCCAAAAGCCGCATTGTCTTTCGGTTCATCTGGTGTTCTTTTCATAGCGTTTTTGATTTTGATGAAATCATCAAGAGCAAAAGACGCGTTCTTCTCCCTCGAGATAAGATCAGAATACGTTTGTGTTTGAACGCATTCTGATCTGGGTATGGCATAAAAATTGAAGCATTGATTTTGATAAAAAGCCTGCAAAAACACAAGAACGCGTGCAGTTTGTAAGGCTGCGTAAAGCAACAGGGCCTAAAGTCCCTCTTATTCGGAATACCCTTGAAGCGGATGTTAAGCCGTAAAACGCTAGACCGCCACGGGGATGAAATGCGATAAACGAACAAACTGGGGAGGATCATGTGATTCATTTCCGGTGCAAATGGAAAAAAAAAGATGGCCAGTGAACGCGCTCCCTCCTTACAAGATAATTTTCTTAATCATGTCCGCAAACAAAAGATTTCGGTCACCATTTTTCTGGTCAATGGCGTGAAACTGCAAGGCGTTGTGGCTTGGTTTGACAGTTTTTGTGTGCTCTTGAAGCGCGATGGCGCTTCGCAACTGGTTTATAAACACGCCATTTCCACGATTATGCCGGCCGTGCCCGTGCATATACCGGGTCCGAATGACGAAGATTGACCCCGAGGAGACCGGGAAACCGGTTTTTGAACCCGAAAAAACCATCGCTCTGGCAACCCGCGCCTTGGTGATCGGGCCATATGCCCTCAACCCCCGCCACGGCGCGCGGCAGGGCTCAGCCCAAGCGCTTGTGCCAGCGCCCTTGCGGATGCCGGAAGCGCGGCTGAGCGAAGCCAAAGGGCTTGCCGCCGCCATTGATTTGCAGGTTGTGGCGGCACAGATCGTGCCGTTGCGGGCGCTGCGTCCGGCGACCTATATCGGCCAGGGCAAGGTCGAGGATCTTGCAGCGCAGGTTGCCGCTGAAGAGATCGGCCTGGTGGTCTTTGATTGCGCGCTCTCTCCGGTGCAGCAGCGCAACCTTGAACAAGCCTTGCGCGCCAAGGTGATTGATCGCACCGGGCTTATCCTTGAAATTTTCGGCCGCCGCGCCTCGACCCGTGAGGGACGGTTGCAGGTAGAGCTGGCGCATCTGGCGTATCAGAAATCGCGCCTTGTGCGCTCCTGGACGCATCTTGAGCGCCAGCGCGGCGGGTTCGGCTTTCTGGGCGGGCCGGGCGAAACGCAGATCGAGACCGACCGGCGGCTCATTCAGGAGCGCATGGCCCGGCTGGAGCGCGATCTGGGGGAGGTCAAGCGCACGCGCGCGCTCAACCGCACGGGGCGCGACAAGGTTCCGTATCCAACGGTTGCGCTTGTAGGCTATACCAATGCCGGTAAATCAAGCCTTTTCAATGTATTGACCCATGCCGAAGTGTTGGCAAAAGATATGCTGTTTGCCACCCTCGACCCCACAACCCGGGCACTGGCCTTGCCGCATGGGCTCAAGGTTGTGCTGTCCGATACGGTGGGGTTTATCTCCGACCTGCCGACGCAATTGATCGCAGCGTTCCGGGCAACGTTGGAGGATGTCACCGCCGCCGACCTGATCTTGCATGTGCGCGACATTGCCGACCCTCAATCGCAGGCCCAAGAGGCGGATGTGCGCGCGGTGCTTGCCGAATTGGGGCTGGAGGGCGCAGCCAGCACGCGCCTTCTGGAGGTCTGGAACAAGGCGGATCTGCTCTTGCCAGAGGAAGCGCGCCGCCTTGCCGCCCGCGCGGCCGGGGTTGCCGACAAGGGGGGCGATGCCAAAGCGCTGGCGCCGGTGCTCGTTTCGGTTGTCACCGGGCAGGGGATCGATGCGCTGCTCGCGCAGATCGAGCGCCGCCTTGCCGCGCAACGGATCGGCTTCACCGTGAGCCTTCCTGCCGAAGACGGCGCCGGGCTCGCCTGGCTCTACGCCCATGCCGAGGTTTTGGCCCGCAAGACGCGGCAAGACAAGACGGGGCAAGAGCGGCTTGTGCTGCAGGTGCGGCTGGATCCGAGTTTGGAGGGCCGCTTGCGGCATCGTTTTCCGCAGGCGATCCAACAAGCGGAGCAATCTTAGAGCGTTTTTGCTTTCGATCGACTCATAAAAAGCAAAAATGCTTTCTTCTATAAATAGATAAGAACAAAACGCGTTTCCATCAAAACTCATTTTGCTCCAGCCCTTCCCCGGCGCCCAGCGCAGGCCGGTATGCGGGCGGATTTGCCAGTTTTTGAAT
Organism: uncultured Methylobacterium sp.; assembly: GCA_964526275.1. Classification (GTDB taxonomy): domain Bacteria; phylum Pseudomonadota; class Alphaproteobacteria; order Rhizobiales; family Beijerinckiaceae; genus Rhabdaerophilum. The sequence goes on from CAZGKS010000099.1 coordinate 6,573, forward strand.
ACAGTAATCTGCGGGCGGGGGCCTTGTGAAAAAACACGCCCTGTTTGCTGCCGGGTTTAAACCAGTATTAACCCTGTTGATGCATGTTCTTGCATAGCGTGTGATGCGCTTTGGTGACGTATGCGTCTTTTGTTTTTGATGCTTTTATCAAAAGCAAAAACACTACAGAGTATCCTTGCGTGTTTGGCTTTGGCCGGTGTTTTCGGCGCAGCTTTATCCGCAAGATTGAGTAAGCGGGGGCGTAAATGTATGAAACTCTTACACGTGCAGCAGCACAAGGTAGTATTTTTCGCCGTTATAGCCTGCCTGTCGGGCTTATGTTGATTGTCTCTTTATTGATCGTGCAAGTTTTTGTGCTGATCCTTCCGCGTCTTACCTATACCCCAACCCATGCGATGCCGCAGGCGGTTGCAGGGGTTTCGCGCGTTTATACGACCAGCCGTTCGGTGCTTGATGATGTCCAGACCACGGCCTCGATCGGGGGGAACGGAATTCCGGCGCCGGGCAATGCCAAGCTGGATCCTTGCAAGAAATAACCAAAAACCTTCCGCGCGCAAAAATTTCCGGCTTATACCTGCTTATAAAAGTCTATTATGCGCGTTTGCTGCGGGCTCGTTTGGGGCGCTCTGGCGGCTTCCGGGAAAGCAAGGCGGGGTTATACGCATGTTTTTTGGGGGCTTTGCGGGGGTAAGCGTCTTTTTACTTGATTTTTTGAGGTTTTAAGCGCTAGAGCAAAGCAGATGCTGCTTTTAGGGCATTTTTCGGGGGCATGGCCGCGGCCAGCCTTGGCAAGATGCGATAAAACAAGAAGCTGAAGCGATGATGCTGGCCCATATGGGCCAAAAACCCCTTCAGGCAGCCGAACGCGTTTCGCGCCGGTAGTTGCGTGTCCGGGCGCGTCCATTTACAGGCGATCATGGCTTTCTCCGATCTCGGGCTTTCCCAAAAAGTAATCGATGCTGTTACGGCAGCTGGCTACACGACCCCCACTCCCATTCAGGAACAGGCTATTCCGGAAGTGCTCGCCCGGCGCGATGTGCTCGGCATCGCCCAGACCGGCACGGGCAAAACCGCGGCCTTTACCCTGCCCATGCTCTCGATGCTCGAACAAGGG
>CAZGKS010000100.1:0-7672 GCA_964526275.1 uncultured Methylobacterium sp.
CCCTTCAGTTTGTCGAACCCGCCCTCAGCTGCGGCAACATGCTTGATAAACACCGAAGCGCCATCCCAATAGGTGACGGGCGGGTTGAAAATCCACGGGAAATTTTGTCCATCTGCGGCAGCCGACAGCCCATAGGCCATGGAAAGGACCGGCACCTTATCGACAGCGGCTTTGGGGATAAGTTGCAACGTAATGCCGGTTGAATACGGATTATAAACAACCGGATTCTTGGATTTGGTGGATTCGTAACATTCCACGCCCTTTTTGGTATCGTATCCGGTTTCGCATTCTTCCACTGTCAGCTTGACGCCGCCAACGCCGCCATCGCGCTGATTGAGCATTTCCAGATAATCGCGCATGCCATTGGCAATATGCACGCCGGAGCCTGCAAAGGGCCCGGTGCGGTAGGTCAGAAGCGGGATATAGATGCTCTCCTGCGCCGATGCAGGCAATGCCGCACCCATCGCGCCAGAAAGCGCCAAAGCCGCCAACACAAATTTCGATTTCATTGGTTTTCCTCCGTGGTGCGGGCGGATCTTCCGCCTCATGATCAAAGTTGGGCCTTTCAATACGGGAACGGCCAGGTACGTAATTTCTGTTTGCCGATCTGCCACAGCCGGGCAAGGCCATGCGGTTCAACAATCAGAAAGAAGATGATGAGAGACCCCACCAGCAAATGGTTGATATGTTCCGCTGTTTCACTGGGAATATCGAGCCCCAGCGAGGGCAAGCCAAATTTTAAAATGAGCGGGACACTATTGATCAGGGCAGAGCCCAGAAAACACCCGATCAGACTACCAAGCCCGCCGATGATAACCATGAACAAAATAGTGAAGCTTTGGCGGATATTGAACGCATCTGCCGCTTCTCCGCCGCCATACCACAAGAACATCATGACCGCCCCGGCAACCCCGCAATAAAACGAGGATAAGGCAAAGGCCATCAATTTGGTCGGGAGCAGGCGGATACCCATCAATTCGGCGGCAATATCCATATCGCGCACCGCCATGAACATGCGCCCGATGCGGCCATGCAGGATGTTCGAAGCCACCCAGGTCATCAAGACCACAATGCCGAGCAACACGAAATAGCGCGCGGTTGGCGTGGCATTCGCCCCGGTGATCGGGATGCCAAACAAAGTATGCTGCGGCACCTGAATGGCGCCGGAGGCCGAATAATTATACAGCCACGGAATGCGCACAAAGCACCATTCGAGAAAAAACTGCGCGGCAAGCGTGGCAACCGCCAGATAAAACCCCTTGATACGCAAACTGGGCAAGCCAAAAACCGCACCAATCGCGGCCGAGAAAATCCCGGAACACAAGATCCAGATAACGATATTCACCTGGGGAAAATACGTTGTGAGCTTGTAGCACGCAAAGGCACCAACCCCCATAAACGCGGCAGTGCCGAGCGAGATCAACCCGGTATAGCCGGTGACGATATTGAGCCCCATCGCGGCCAAGGCATAAACCAAAAACGGGATCATGACCGAAGACAAAAAGAAGCTCGATCCAAAGAGCGGAATGATAATCGCGGCAATGCCCAGAATAATGGCAATGCCAATCCGGTCCTGAAGGATCGGGAAGACGGCCATATCGGCGGAATAGCTTTTCTTGAACTGCCCGGATTCGCGGTAGAACATGGTTATCTCTCCCTCAAATCCGTTCGATGATCTTATCGCCGAATAACCCTTGCGGCCGGAACCACAAGAAGCCAAGCGCGATCACATAGGCGATCCAGTTTTCAATACCGCCACCCACCAAAGGCCCCCAGTAAAATTCCGCCAGCTTTTCGCCAATCCCGATGATCAACCCGCCGATAATGGCGCCGGGCACAGAGGTGAAGCCGCCTAAAATCAGCACCGGCAACGCTTTGAGCGCGATAATATCGAGCCCGAACGATACCTCCGAGCGCGCCCCCCACATGATCCCGGTGATCAAGGCGACAATGCCCGCCGCAAACCACACGATCACCCAGATCTGATTGAGCGAAATCCCCACCGATAACGCCGCCTTGTGGCTGTCGGCAACCGCGCGCAAAGCGCGCCCGATCCGGGTTTTCTGGAAAAACAGCGCCAGCGCGATAATCATGGCGGAGGCGATAACCGCAGCGGCTATATCGATTTTCTGGAAGGTGACGCGCCCGCCCAGCATGGCCACATCAATCGGCCCACGCGGGATGCCGAGCTGTTCGGCAATCATCTGCTTGGGTTCGCCCCCGAAAATGAATTCGCCAACCCCGATCAGCACATAAGTGAGGCCAAAGGTTGCCATGAACAAGATGATGTCGGGTTGGTTGACCAGCGGGCGCAAAACCACGCGTTCAACCAGCATGGCCAGTACGAACATAACGCCCAAGGTCAGCACAACCGCGCCCCAGGCCGGCACACCTTTTTCATGGAGCCCGACCAAAGTGAGGGCCGCAAACACCACCATAATGCCTTGGGCGAAATTGAACACGCCGGAAGCCTTGAAAATCAGCACGAAACCCAGCGCGATCAAGGCATAAAGCACGCCGGAAACCAGCCCCTCCCACAAGGTTTGCACGAATAAATCGGGCATTTGCACCATTTGCACAAAAGGGTCGATAAAAATTTGATACAACATCGCCCGCTCCTAATGCCCGACGCCAAGATACGCTTCGATGACTTTGGGATTGGCCTTGACCTCATCGGGGGTGCCATCGGCGATCTTGCAGCCATATTCGAGAACGACGACACGATCCGAAAGGTCCATCACCACGCCCATATCGTGCTCGATCAAGGCGATCGTCGTGCCATATTGCTCTTTGGTATCGAGAATAAAGCGGCACATATCTTCTTTTTCCTCAAGGTTCATGCCCGCCATCGGCTCATCGAGCAGCAGCAATTCCGGCTCCATGGCCAGCGCGCGGCCAAGCTCCACGCGTTTTTGCAAGCCATAGGGCAATTTGCCGACCGGCACCTTGCGGATATGTTCAATTTCCAGAAAATCGATGATTTCTTCCACGAATTTGCGATGTTCGATCTCCTCGGCCATCGCGGGGCCATGGCGAAAGATTTGCCAGAACAAACCCTTATGCATTTTGAGCGTGCGCCCGACCATGATGTTATCGAGCGTGGTCATGCCGCGAAACAGCGCCACATTCTGGAACGTGCGGGCAATGCCCTGGCTTGCGGCAACATGCGGGCGCATTTTGGTGCGGGTGTGCCCTTTAAAGGTGATCCGCCCCTCTTGAGGGTGGTAGAACCCGTTGATAACATTGAGCATGGAGGTTTTGCCCGCGCCGTTTGGGCCGATAATCGCGCGCACCTCGCCTTTTTGAATATCAAACGAAACATCGGAAATCGCCTTGACCCCGCCAAAGCGGAGCGAGACATTCTCGACACTCAGCAAGGTCTGGCCGGGTTGAATGGACGCTGTCTGGCTCATCCGTGCCCCCTCAAGCCGCTTGCGCCGGTGCGATCACCGGCCATAATTTGGCATCTGCCACCTTAACCCGCGCACTGATAACGCCTTTGCGGCCATCCTCGAAGGTTACTTCGGTGGAAATATCGGCCTCGTGAACGCCGTTATAGAGCGCTTCCACCAGCGGTGCGTAGCGTTCGGCGATAAAGCCGCGCCGCACTTTTTGCGTGCGGGTAAGTTCGCCATCATCGGCATCAAGCTCTTTGTGCAAGATCAGAAACCGCCCGATTTGCGAGCGCGCCATCATCGGCTCCCCGGCAAGCTGGCGATTGACCTCGCTGACATGGTCGCTGATCATGGCATAGACTTGCGGCAAGCCTGCCAGTTCTTGATAGGATCCATAAGCAACGTTGTTACGCTCTGCCCAGTTTCCGACAGCCGTGAGATCGATATTGATAAAACAGGTGATCTGTTCCTGATCTTGCCCAAAGGCCACGACCTCACGAATATTGGGAAAGAATTTGAGTTTGTTTTCGATATATTTGGGGGCATAAAGGGCGCCGTTGCGTAGTTTGCCGACATCTTTGGCTCGGTCGATAATCCGCAATTGCCCGTCTTTCTCAAAGAAACCGGCATCGCCCGTGCGCACAAAGCCATCTTCGGTCATGGTTTCGCGGGTTTTTTCGTCATCCTTGTAATAGCCGATGAACTGACCAGGCGAGCGATACAACACTTCGCCGTCCTCGTTGATGCGGATCTGGACATTGGGGGTCGCGGGCCCCACGCAATCGGGCCGCACGGCACCATCACTTTGGGCGGTAACGTATAAAAACGCTTCGGTCTGGCCATAAAGCTGTTTGAGGTTCAGCCCGATCGAACGATAAAAGGAGAAAAGCTCCGGCCCCATCGCCTCCCCGGCGGTATAGGCAATGCGGGTGCGGGTGAAACCGAACACGTTTTTGAGCGGGCCATAAATGAGCATATCACCGAGCGCGTAATTCAGCCGGGCGAGCCAGGGCACGGCTTTGCCATCGAGAATTTTTTCGCCCCATCGACGCGCAACGCCCAGATAATAATGGAATATTTTGCGTTTGAGCCAAGCGGCATCCTCCATGCGGATCATGATGCGCGTGAGCATGCTCTCATAGACCCGTGGGGGCGCAAAGGCGAAGGTAACCCCGATTTCCCGCCGGTCTTCGACCGCTGTATCCAGGCTTTCGGGGCAATTGACACAAAAGCCGGAGACCAAAGCCTGCGCGTAATTAAGGTAATGGTCGCCCACCCAGGCCAGCGGCAGATAGGCGATCACCTCATCGCGGTCGGTCAAGGTGTCGAACGCCACGGTATCGAGCGCGGCGCGAATGCTGCCGCCTGCGCTGAGCATGACGCCCTTGGAGCGCCCGGTTGTGCCGGAGGTATAAAGGATAATCGAGAGGTCATCCGCAGTGCCTTGCGCAATCGCGGCATCCAGCCGGGGCACGGCCTGCGGATCGGAAAGGGTTAAGGCGCGCCCCTGATCGATCACCGATTCGATGGATTGCAGCCTCGAAGGGTCGTAATCACGCAGGCCACGCGGCTCATCGTAAAAGATAACGGCGATGGAGCGGATACGGTCCGCCACAGAGAGCAATTTATCTACCTGCTCCTGGTCTTGCACACAGGCAAAGCGCACTTCGGCATGGTCGAGCACATAGGCCATTTCATCGGCCACGGCATCGGCATAAACCGGCACGGGCACCGCGCCAATCATTTGGGCTGCCATGATCGACCAATAGAGTTTCGGGCGATTTGTGCCGATAATGGCGACCTTGTCGCCCTTTTGCAGGCCATGGGCCATTAATCCCAAGGCATAGGCGCGCACGATTTCGGCCATTTGCGCCCAGGACCATTCGTGCCAAATGCCCAGATCCTTATGGCGCATGGCCGGGCGCGCGGGGCGCAGGACGGCATTATGCAACAACCATTTCGGAAATGTATCGAGCCCGGCTGGAAAATCAGCCATCCCGTTTCTCCTTGTGTACCCTGCCTTGGTTTCCTGAATGGGTTTTTTATCCCACTAGGAGCGCTTATGCGCTCTTCTTGCGCCTACACTCGCAGGCCTTGACCCACAAAGCAAGAGGGAGGATCCACCCTCCACTTCGTCTTTGGTTGTAGATCCTGCGGTATGGATCACGCGGCGTGATCGGGCACCTGCGCACCCGGCGCGGACACCTTGCCAAGGGTGTCCAACCGCGCCTGCAAGGTTTTCATCTGCGCATCGACGGTTTGCGCAGCCTTGGCCCGCACCGGCCCGAAGCCGCGAAGGCTTTGGGGTAGTTTGAGAATTTCAAGCGCGGTCTCGAAATTGGCCGCGCTTAACGTATCCCCAAGCAAGGTAAGCGTTTTGAAAAACGCATCCCGCCTTGCGCGCTCATCGCGCCGCTCCTGCGTGTAGCCAAAAGGGTCCAGGCGCGTGCCGCGCAGCCGCTTGAAGGGAGCCAGCGCCCGGAAGAGCGGGAGCATCCAGGGGCCGAAGGTGCGCTTGCGGGCTCGCCCGCTGGTGGGGTCGGTGTGCGAGAGCAGGGGCGGGGCCAGATGAAACGACAGGCGGATTTTGTCGCCCTCGAAGGTTTGCGCCAACTGCGCGCGAAATTCCGGCGCCGCATAGAGCCGGGCGACTTCGTATTCATCCTTATAGGCCATCAGCTTGAACAAGGAGCGCGCGGCCTCGATGGTCAAGGCCTCTGAACCTGGCCTTATGACCGCTTCGCGCGCACGGAAAGTGTGGATCGCGGTGCGAAAGGTTTGCGCATAAGCGGCATTTTGATAGCGGGTAAGGAAGCTGACACGCCGCTCGATCAGGGCATCGAGCGTCTCCGGTTGGGGGGCGGGGGGATCGAGCTGGGCAACCAAGGAAGGATCTTGCGCCATGGCGCGCCCCCAGCGGAAAGCCTCCAGATTGGTGGCAACCGCCGCGCCATTGAGCGTAATCGCGCGCTCAAGGGCTTGCGCATGCAGCGGCACGCCGCCTTGCTGGTAGGCAAAACCGAGCAAGAACAAATTGGCGGCGAGCGAGGTGCCAAACAGCCGGGTGCACAGCGCGCTGGCATCGATAAAATGGGCACGCCCCGGCCCGGCAGCAGTTTCCAGCGCGCGCTTCAAGCGGATGGAAGGCAACGAAAAATCCGGGTTGCGGGTGAAATCGCCGGGCATGACCTCCGCCGTATTGACCACAAAAAGGCTCTGCCCCGTCTTGGCGCTGGCCAGCACCTTGGCTGCGCCCGAAACCACAAGATCGCCGCCCAAGACCAGATCGGCCATGCCTGCACTCACCCGGATGGCGTGGATGTCCTCCGGGCTTTTCGCCAGCCGGATATGGGAGGAAACCGCGCCGCCTTTTTGCGCAAGCCCCGCCATATCGATCATGCCGCAGCCGCGCCCTTCCAGATGCGCGGCCATGCCTAAAATCGCCGCGATGGTGACAACGCCGGTGCCGCCAATGCCGGTGATGATACCGGCCCAAGGCGCGGTATCGAGATCCGGCAGGGTTGGTTCGTGCAGCATTGGCAGCGCCAGCGCGTTTGCAGCGCCCGCACGTTTGCGTAAACGCGCGCCCTCCACGCTGACAAAACTGGGGCAGAAGCCGTCCACGCAGGCATAATCCTTGTTGCAACTCGATTGATCGATCCGCCGTTTACGTCCGAACGGGGTTTCCACCGGCTGCACGGAGACGCAATTGGATTGCACCGAACAATCGCCGCACCCTTCGCATACCTGTTCGTTGATGAAAATCCGCCGGTCTGGATCGGCCATCAACCCGCGTTTGCGGCGGCGACGCTTTTCGGCCGCGCAGGTCTGATCGTAAATCAGCACCGAAACCCCGGAAATATTGGCCAGTTCCTGTTGCACAGCCATCAGGTCCGTGCGGGGATGGAAGCTCATGCCCTGCGGCCAGGTATAGTGCGGCCCGTATTTGGTTGGATCATCGGCCACCAGCGCAATGCGCTCCACGCCTTCCGCGCGCACCTGCCGGGCGATACGATCGGGCGTGAGCGCGCCTTCATGCGCCTGCCCGCCGGTCATGGCGACGGCGTCATTGAACAGAATTTTGTAGGTAACATGGGTTTTGGCGGCAATTGCCCAGCGCAAGGCCAGCAAACCGGAATGGTTGTAGGTGCCATCGCCCAAATTCTGGAAAACATGGCCGCGGTTGGAAAACAGGCTCTCGCCCACCCAATTGGCGCCCTCACCCCCCATCTGGGTGAAGCCGGTTGTTTCCCGGTCCATCCATTGCACCATATAAT
>CAZGKS010000101.1:0-7601 GCA_964526275.1 uncultured Methylobacterium sp.
CCTAGATATAGCCCATCAACTGAGGTTTAAAAGCGCGCATGAACCCTAATTTTCGTAATCTGGCCTTGTGGGGCATCATCCTTGTCATGGTGGTGATGCTGTTTTCGTTGTTTCAAGGGCCTTCTGGCAAGGTCGCTGGGCAGGAGATCAGCTATTCTGCCTTTGTCGAGGCTATCGAGAAAAACCGGATCGACCGGATGCTCGTTACCGGGCGCGATGTCCAGGGTACGTTCAATGACGGTTCAGGCGGATTTCAAGTCTATGCGCCGCTCGATGAAAAATTGCTCGAACGCATCCGCGAGCGCAATATCAACCTGTCTTTCCGCCCCGTAGGTTCCGATACGCCGTGGTATATGACCGCGCTGACGAGCTACCTGCCCTTCGTGCTGTTGATCGCCGTGTGGATCTTCATGTCGCGGCAAATGCAAGGCGGGGCGGGGCGTGCCATGGGGTTTGGCAAATCGAAAGCGCGCCTGCTGACCGAAGCCCATGGCCGGGTGACCTTCGAGGATGTGGCGGGCATTGATGAAGCCAAGGAAGACTTGCAGGAGATCGTCGAATTTTTGCGCGATCCTCAGAAATTCCAGAAGCTGGGCGGGCGTATTCCGCGCGGCGTGCTGCTGGTGGGCTCACCCGGTACCGGCAAAACGCTTACCGCGCGCGCTGTGGCCGGTGAGGCCAATGTCCCGTTTTTTACGATTTCCGGGTCAGACTTTGTGGAAATGTTTGTCGGCGTTGGTGCCTCGCGTGTGCGGGATATGTTTGCGGAAGCCAAGAAAAACGCGCCTTGCATCATTTTTATCGACGAAATCGATGCGGTGGGGCGCCATCGCGGTGCCGGTCTTGGTGGCGGCAATGATGAGCGCGAGCAAACGCTTAACCAGTTACTGGTCGAAATGGATGGCTTTGAAGCCAATGAAGGCGTGATCATCATCGCGGCGACCAACCGCCCGGATGTGCTCGACCCAGCCTTGCTGCGCCCGGGCCGGTTCGATCGCCAGATCGTTGTGCCCTTGCCCGATGTCAATGGCCGCGAGCGGATTCTCAAGGTCCATACCCGCAAAGTGCCCATGACCCCGAATGTCGATCTCAAAATTCTGGCGCGCGGTACACCGGGTTTTTCGGGCGCTGATCTCATGAACCTGGTCAACGAGGCCGCTTTGCTGGCCGCCCGCCGCAACCGGCGGATGGTGACCATGCAGGAATTCGAGGATGCCAAGGACAAGGTGATGATGGGCGCTGAGCGCAAATCCATGGCCATGTCGGAGGAGGAGAAAAAACTCACCGCCTATCACGAGGCCGGGCATGCGATCATTGCGCTCACGCTCGACAAAGTGATCGACCCGATCCACAAGGCCACAATCATCCCGCGTGGGCGCGCGCTCGGCATGGTGATGGTGCTGCCTGAAAGCGACCGCTATTCCATGACCCATGAAAAAATGATCGCCCAGCTGGCTTTCGCGTTTGGTGGGCGTGAGGCGGAGCTGACCAAATTCGGCCCGGAAAAGGTCACCAGCGGGGCTTCCGGTGATATTCAGCAGGCGACCAGCCTTGCCCGCCGCATGGTGATGGAATGGGGCATGAGCGAAAAGCTCGGGCGTGTGCGCTATGCCTCCAACCAGCAGGAGGTGTTTTTAGGGCATTCGGTCTCGCAATCGACCAATATGTCCGATGAAACCGCCAAATTGATCGATGAAGAAGTGCGCATACTGATCGAACAAGGTGAGCGCTCCGCGCGCGAGATCTTGCGCGAGCAGGCTGAAAAATTCGAGACGATCGCACAGGCCTTGCTCGAATTCGAGACGCTGACAGGCGATGAATTGCGCGATCTGATGGCAGGCAAGCGCCCCACACGGCAAGATCCGGATGTGCCCCCGCCCGCCCGCGGTTCTGCAGTGCCGGGTGCTGGCAAGCCCCGCCCGCAGCCTGGGAATGGGGATATCGCGCCCGCACCGCAAGGATAAGTTATGGGGCGTAAATATTTTGGCACCGATGGTATTCGCGGTCTGGCGAATGTCAAGATCACGCCAGAACTGGCCTTGCGTGTCGGTCAGGCTGCCGGGCGCGTTTTCCAGCGCGGCGAACACCAGCACCGCGTGGTGATTGGCAAGGATACCCGCCTTTCCGGCTACATGATCGAAACCGCGCTGACCTCCGGGTTTTTGTCAGTGGGCATGGATGTTTTGCTGCTCGGCCCCATGCCGACCCCGGCGGTTGCCATGCTCACCCGCTCGATGCGGGCGGATCTGGGGGTGATGATCTCTGCCTCGCATAATCCGTTCGAGGATAACGGGATCAAACTTTTCGGGCCCGATGGCTTCAAGCTTTCCGATGAGATCGAGCGCGAAATTGAAGCCTTCATGGCCCCTCAATCCGCGCTCAAGCTGGCCGCGCCGTCCAAGCTTGGGCGTGCCAAACGGGTTGAAGGCGTGCATGCCCGCTATATCGAATTTGCCAAACGCACTTTGCCGCGTGAAATCAACCTAGAAGGCCTGCGTATCGTGGTGGATTGCGCGCATGGGGCGGCGTATCGGGTCGCGCCAGAAGCCTTGTGGGAATTGGGGGCAGAAGTCTTCCCGATCGGCGATGAACCCGACGGGGTGAATATCAACCGCGATGTTGGCTCAACCTCCCCGCATGCCTTGCAAAACAAGGTGCGGGAAATGCGCGCCGATATCGGCATCGCGCTGGATGGTGACGCCGACCGCGTGCTGATTGTCGATGAAAAAGGCCAGATCGTCGATGGCGATCAGATCATGGCGGTGATTGCCGAAAGCTGGCATCAGGAGGGACGACTTGCCAAAGGCGGGCTGGTTGCAACCATCATGTCGAATTTCGGGCTGGAGCGACGGCTGAAAAGCCAGGGCCTGCATCTGGTCCGCACCGCCGTTGGGGATCGTTACGTGCTCGAACATATGCGCGAGCACGGGTATAATGTCGGTGGCGAGCAATCCGGCCACATGATCCTCTCCGATTTTTCCACCACGGGCGATGGGTTGGTGGCCGCGTTGCAGGTGCTCGCTGTGCTCAAGCGCGAAGACCGCCCGGCGAGCGAGGTCTGCCAACGCTTCGAGCCCTTGCCGCAAATCCTCAAAAACCTGCGCATTGAGGGCGGCAAACCGCTCGAAGATGCCAAGGTCAAGCGCGCTTTGGCTGCGCTTGAGGCACGGTTGGGGGATGCCGGGCGGCTTGTGGTACGCGCTTCGGGCACGGAGCCGGTTATCCGGGTGATGGCCGAAGGCGAGGACCGCGCCGAGATTGAGGAGATTGTCGATTGTGCCATGGCCGCGATTGGCGCGCCGGAATAACGTCTGTTACCCTAAAAGCGGCGTATAGGGCCGCATAAATTGCGCCGGAGGATGATCTGCGGTTTGAATGATCGGCCCTTGCTTTATTACCCGGCTTTAGCTTACCTGGCTTTAGCTTACCCGGCTTTAGCTTACCCGGCTTTTCTGTGCGGATGGCGCGCCATTTTCTCGCGCCTGCGGATCGCTGAAGACGGAATTCCCATCGCCTCGCGGTATTTGGCAATGGTCCGGCGCGCGACATCAATGCCGCTGGCGCTCAATTTTTCGGCAATCGCATCGTCGGAAAGGACCGCATGGGCCGCTTCCGCATCGACCAGCAGCCGAATGCGGTGGCGTACGGTTTCAGCGGCGATCCCCTCGCTTCCCTCCTGCGCCAGCCCACTGGCGAAAAAATATTTCATCTCGAACAGGCCGCGCGGGGTGGTCATGAACTTGTTGGCGGTAACGCGGCTGATGGTGGATTCGTGCAATTCAACCGCTTCCCCCACCTGTTTGAGTGTCATGGGGCGCAAATGTTCAATGCCATACGTGAAAAACGCGTCTTGCTGGCGGACAATCTCGCTGGCGACCCTCAAAATCGTTCGGGCGCGTTGATCGAGCGAGCGCGCGATCCAGCTGGCGCTGCTCCAGGCTTCATCGAGAAAGGTCTTGATCTCGCGGTTATCGGCTACCCCCAGCACGCGCGCATAAAAGGCGCGGTTAGCCACCACGCGCGGCATGGTATCGGGGTTGAGTTCAACCTGCCAGCCGCCCTCGCGTGTGGCACGGACGAATACATCGGGCACGACCGTGGCTGTGGGCGAACCGCCAAAGCGTAGCCCCGGTTTGGGGTCAAGCGCGCGCAATTCTGCCAGCATATCGGCCAGATCTTCCGGGTCCACCTCGCATACTTTGCGCAAGGTTGCAAAATCCCGCGCCGCAACCCGGTCGAGATTGGCCATCAAGGCCGCCATGGCTGGGTCAAACCGGTTTTTATCACGCAGTTGCAGTTCGAGACATTCGGCAAGCGAGCGCGCACATACGCCAACCGGCTCGAAGGTTTGCAAAATGGAGAGCGCCAGTTCCACGCGCGGCAAGGGCACCGCCAAGCGCTCGGCGATAGCCTCCAGCGGGTCGGCCAGATAGCCGGTGGGTTCGATCTGGTCGAGCAGATGGAGGGCGATGTTCCTTGTGAGATCATCGGTATCGGTGCAGGCAAGCTGGTGCTGAAGATGCGTGATCAGGGTGCTTTCTTGTGCACAAAACGCCTCGATCCCGGCATCATCGGCATCGAGCGGCGCGTGCCCGCTTTTACCGCCTTCCCGCCATAGCAGCGAGGCCGGCGGGGTGCCAAACGCCCCCGGATCATCCGGAAAGGCGTTCTCGAAACTGGTACCACTTTCGCGCTCCAAGGCCTCGCGCGAGGTGGGCGCTTCATGGGCCGCCCAATCGCCGATTTGGGTTGGGGGGTCTGCCCCAAGCGTATCGGAGGCAGGTTCGGCGGCGGTGAGCGTATCCTCGCGTAATTTGGCGCGCTCCAGCAGCGGGTTACGCTCGATTTCGCTGTCGATAAAGGCTTGCAATTCGGCATGAGAAAGCTGCAACAGCTTGATCGCCTGCAAGATTTGCGGCGTCATGGCGAGCGTTTGGCTCTGCCGTAGCATCAATTTCTGGCCGATGGCCATTGGCTTCCCCCGATTCGGCACGCATCTTGCTTGCTGATTAAAGCGATCCTGAACCTTGCAGCTTATAAAAGCGTTAATAGGATCGACAAGGTTCTGATTCTTGGTGCAATATCGTAAAATATTCAACTACAGGTAGTTTTTTGCTGGGTCTTTCCGCCTGAAAGGCCAAAAAATACCTTTGCAGGCAAACCTCTTCGCGCAAGCAAGCGAATTTTAGAGCATGCTGCGATAAAGTGGATAGCGATTTATAAAAAACATTCAAGAACAGAAAGATAAGATCAAGATGCGATTCTGTCTGAATGCATCTTGGTCTAGACGATTTTGCCGATATGGCTCTCGAACAACCGCCGGACGGTTTTTTGATGCGCTTTGAGGTCTGCAACCAGAAAGGCAAAATCCGGGGCGTTGAGCAGGGCGGCGAGGCGGTTTTTGAACACATCGCTGGCTTCGCCGGGGATAAATTCCCCCGACAGGGTCAGGCGCAAGGCCTGCTGCACCCCGCTTTGGAGGGCAAAGGCTGCGCACAAAGCTTCGCTCTCGGCTGCCGAAAACCCGATCAGCGCAACCCGTTTGAGCGCTTGGCGCGTGGTGAGCCCCACCAAATCGGGATATTCTGCCGCTTTGGCCAGAACGAGCGTTTGGGCAATGAACTCGCAATCGACCAACCCGCCCGGATGATCCTTGACATCAAACAGCGTTTTACCGGGTTTGGATTGCGCCATCAGCGCGCGCATTTCGGCCACTTGCTGGCGCAAGGCGGCTTGCGCGCGCAGGCGCATCACAATCTCGCGCTGCACCTGCATCACCCGCGTGGCCAGCGGGGCATCGCCCGCGATAATCCGGGCGCGGGAGAGGGCCATATGCTCCCAGGGCTCCGCCTCCGTGCTTTGGTAATCGGTAAAGGCCGCCAATGTGGTGGCAACCGTGCCTTTGCGGCCAGAAGGGCGCAGCCGCAGGTCGATTTCATACAAGGTGCCGGTGCGCATGGGGGCAGAGAGCGCGGTAACCAGGCGCTGGGTCAGGCGCGCGAAATATTCCGAGGCATAAAGGCTGCGCCCCCCGTCCGAGAGCGCATCGGGCGGAGCGTCATAGAGCACCACCAGATCGAGATCAGAGGTGGCGGTCATCTCGCGCGCGCCGGCCTTGCCATAAGCGAGCAGCACCACCTCGGCCCCCGGCACCGTGCCGAAAGAGCCTGCAAATTCCGCATAGGTGCGGGCAAAGGTCGCCTCGACAAACGTATCGGCGATCCCGGTATGCGCTTCCCCCGCTTCATCGAGAGAAAGCACGCGGGAGAGCACGCGCGTGCCCAGCAAAAAGCGTTCCGCGCGCGCCAATTCGCGCGCCCGCTCCAGAAAGGTTTCGTAATCGCGCTCCAGCGCCAGACGCGGCAAAATACGCGCCCGCGTGGCTTCAAGGCGGGTGCCGCGGGTGAAATCGGGGTCGATCAGCACATCGAGCACATGCGGATGGCGCGCGACAATCTCTGAAAGGCGCGGCGCGGTGCCCAGAATTTCCGCAAACAGCACGCGCAAGGAGGCATTGTTTTTCAAAATCGAGAGCAGCTCCACCGCAGCGGGCATCCGCACCAAAGCGGTATCGAAGGCCAATAAAGCGCCATCGGGATCGGAGGCATTGCCGAAGGCTTCGAGCAGGCCGGGCACCAGATCGGTGAGAATTTCACGCGCACGCACGGAGGTTATCGCCGCCCGCCGCCCGAAATGCCAGCCCCGAATGGTTTCCGCGATCAGATCCGGGCGGCGGAACCCCAGCCTTTTAAGGGTTTCGAGCGTTTCCGGGTCGTCCTCGACGCCGGTAAACACCAGACTTCCGGCGGTGGACGCGAGCCCCGGCACGGTCTCGAACAGCCGGGCATAATACGTTTCAACGGTGCGAAACGTAGTCAGAAGCGCCTTTTCGAGCCCTTTGGGCGTAAGACCTGCAAAACCGGCCAGAACGGCGAAATCTTCGGGCGCGCGCGGGAGTTTTTGCGTTTGCTCATCGTTGGTCATTTGCACGCGGTGTTCAAGTGTGCGCAGGAAACGATACGCCTCTGAGAGCTCGTGCACGGCGTCTTGCGCAACCCAGCCTTCATCGCACAAGGCTTGCAACATATCGAGCGTGCGCGCCCCGCGCAAAACCGGGCGGCGCCCGCCATAGACCAGTTGTTGCGTTTGCACGAAAAATTCGATTTCGCGGATACCCCCGCGCCCGATTTTGAGATCGTGCCCCAAAATCGCAACTTCGGCATGGCCCTTGACCGCATAAATCTGCCGTTTCATGGCGTGAATATCGGCGATAGCGGCATAATCGAAATATTTGCGCCAGATAAACGGCACCAATTCGTGCAAAAACGCGGCCCCCGCTTGCGCATCTCCTGCCACCACGCGCGCCTTGATCATGGCAGCGCGCTCCCAGTTCTGGCCAACGCTTTCGTAATAGCCCAAGGCGGCATCGACCGGCATGGCGATGGGGGTCATGCCCGGATCTGGCCGCAAGCGCAGATCCACACGCTGGACATAGCCATCCCCGGTGGGCTCGTTGAGCAATTTGACGATGGTTTTGACCAAAGTGACCGCCAAAGCCTGCGGATCACCCGTCGCCACGGCCCCCAGCGCTTCGGGGGCAT
>CAZGKS010000102.1:0-7591 GCA_964526275.1 uncultured Methylobacterium sp.
TTTTTTGCGGCGGGTATAATCAGTATGGATCGCTTGGGCGAACACACTTACCGCCAAGGAACGCGTATAGGCCCTAAACGCCCGCCTGCGCGCATCGAGCGCGGCCAGTTGTTCTTTCAGCGCGGTTTCTGTTTCGGCAAGTTCCGGAAAGGCTTTTTGTACGTCTTTGACGAAAAACGATTTTTTCAGAAATTCGCCTTTTTGTGTGTAAAATAACCCGCCATAACGCTTTGTCCAATCCTGTGCGGCCGGAGGCATAAGGGGGGAGAGCTGCCCTTGATATGCGTGTTGGTTGTCCTCAGAAGCGCGCAGCCGGGCGATCTCTGCCAAGGTTATGGCCAGTTCTTTTTGCGTATTGCTGGGGGCTTTTTGCGCCAGAATAAAGGCGGCGATTTCGTTCAACTGGTCGGTGCCTGGGGCATGGGCATGGATTGCCGCGCGGCGATCTTCCAGAATTTTTACCTCGGTTTCACTGTCTGGTACGCCAAAGAACCGGGCATAATCCTGCGCCAGAGCCTCGGGGGGCGGCAAGGCCCCTTCCCGGTGCACCAAAGTGGCAAGCGCGCGCAAGGCGTCTGCCACAATTTGGGTGAAGCGCGCCATGCTTTCGCCTTCCCCCAGCGTGGCAAAGGCCATGCCCAGCGCGCTGGCAGGGGTATCGAGCGCGGAAAACACCACGGCCTTGCGGGCTTCCAGCTGCAATTGCGCGGCCAGCGTGTCATCGATCACGGAGAAATCCACCGGCAGTCCCGCCTCTATCGGGCAAGCATGAAGCACCCGTTCAGCAAAGGCGTGGATGGTCTGGACCTTGAGCCCGCCTGGTGTTTCGATGGCATGCGCGAACAAGGTGCGCGCCACATAAAGCAGATGCGGGGCAATTGCGGCGGTTGCGGGCAAGCCTTGCAGCGCCCGAAGATCGGCGCATAGGGCTTCATCGTCCAGTTGGGTCCAGCGCGCCAGCCGGTCAAAAATCCGTTTTTGCATCTCTGCCGCGGCGGCTTTGGTGAAGGTCACGCATAGCAGGCGATCCGGCGGTGTGCCTGCCAGCAAGACGCGCAGCACCCGATGCGCGAGCAAGGTTGTTTTGCCGGATCCGGCATTGGCCATCACCCAGGCATGCTCGCGGGGATTTTCGGCGCCAAGGCGCGCGGTGATTTCGTGGGGGGCGAGGACCGGATCGGTTTTCATGCCTCTCCCTCTTCCGGATCGGGCGCTTCCTCCAGGGCGAGCGACCATTCCGCAACCCGCGCCAAATGGTCATAATCCCCGGCATAATCTGTGTTTTTCGGGAAAAGCTGCGCGGTATAGCCCCGCTTGCCCTGCGCAAGGGTTGTCAATTCCTCGATGAGCCGTGCAAAGGTCGTCTCGATCAGTATGGCCATATCCGGTGTGTTTTTGGCGTTATCGAGCCATTGCGGCTGCAAGGCCTGCTCCCCGCGTAGCGGCAGATAGGCCAGACGCACCGGTTCTTGCAGCGGCCCTACCCGCGCGAAGGCTCCGCGCTGCAGCATGGCGGCTGTGACAAGCAATTGCGGGGCAAGGCCAGCATAAACTTGGGCGTTTTTTGGTGCGGTTGTCTTGAAATCAAAAATCGCCGCCGGGCTATCCTCGCCGGGGCCTGCGCGCTCGATCCGGTCGGCTTTGCCGCGCAGCCGGAGCGAGGACCCATCTGGCAAAAGGAGCGGCATTTCGCCAAATATTTCGGCAAAAACGATCCTTTTATCCCGCCGGCTTTGGGCATCAAACGCCAGAAAAGCGGGAACAAGGCGCAAAAAATGCTGCCACCAGAAGGCATGCACCTCGCGTTCATGTTGTAATGGCGCAAAAATGGCAGCGCCAAGCGTGCGCAAGGCGGTCTGCGGATCGTCTGGATAGGGGGCAAGGCGCGAAAATTGTTCGAAAGCGGCATGCATCATCGTGCCAAAATCGCGGGAATCGGGCGCAGGATCCAGCGGCGGGAGGGGTTCAAGCCCCAGAAAATGCCGCGCATACAGCGCATAGGGGTCGCGCCGCAGCGTCTCGATTTCGGTAATTGACAGCTTGGCAGGCAGGCGCGGCGCCTGGGGCACGGGGGCCGGGCGAGCAACCGGGCAAAAGCGCGCAGGCGCATCGAGCGCGCGGGCAAGGGTGCGGAGTTCCGCCCCCGCTTGCAGCCGCTTTTCCCATTCTTCCGGCCCGATTTGCGCTTCAAGGCGCCGCCAGAACCGTGAGGGGATAGCGGGGGCATTGCCCGCGCGTTTGGCGCGGGTGAGCACATTATTGCGCATCCCCGCGAGCATAAAGAAGTCATGCGCGGCTTGGCCGATCCGCCTTTCGGGCGGCTCCAGCCCAAAATGCGCCCGCATCGCCCGGCTGAGCAGCGGGTCTTCCTTGGGTAAGGGCGGAAACACCCCTTCGTTCAGCCCCGCTAAAATCACGCGGTCGAAATGCAGCAACCGCGCTTCAAGCGTGCCCAGCACCAAGGCGCGCACGCCTTGGAACGAGGATGCGGCCTTTAGGGGGGGGAGCGTGAGTTTTTGGACAAAATACCCGATCAGGCGCAAAAAATCCGCAGGATTAAGCCGCCATTCACCCGCCGCCTGCGCAAGCTGGTCCAGCAGATCCTCAAATCTTTGCGCATGGAGCGCGCGCGAAAAGGCGCAATCGCCCGCAGGAAAATCGGTATCTTCGGCGGTCAAGGTCCATATTCTTGCGCGCAATTGCGCGATTTGGTCGGCAATTGTTCCGGTGGCCAAAGGGGCTAACGCGGCATCGAGCGCTTTGGCAAAGGCTGGGAGTTCATCCAGATGTTCGGGCGCAAGCCGCCCAACGGCCCTATGCACCCGCTGCCCGGGTTGCTGCCGCGCGTCTCCCGCCCAGCGCACCCGCTCCACCAAGGATAGATCGGGCGAAAAGCGATGGCCGCGCAAAACCGCGATCTCCAGCGCTTCCACCAAGGCCTGCGCCTGTGTTTGCGGATACCCCAACCGGAACAGCGGATGCTGCATCAGCGCTATCAACGGCACCGATTGCGGTTTTTCCATCGCTTCGAGCGCGCGGATAACCAGCCTTCCGGCTTCGGTCTCGCAAAAACGGATATTGGCGCTATCCTCAAGCGTTATGCCCCAGCGTTTCACTTCCACCCCAACGCGGTGCGCCAAAGCCCGGTCCGGCGTGATCAGGGCGATGCGGCCGGTGGTTTGCGCCAAGGTTTGCCGGATGACCAGCGCGATCGCCAGGGCTTCTTCCCGCTCGTTTTCTGCTTCGATCGCGATAAGGCTGGCAAGCGCTTCCGGGCTGGCAGGCTCTGCCCATACCGGTCGCAATTGTTCGGCAGGGCGCAGGGCGGCGCTCAAAAGACGCGCCCGGTCTGTTTCGCTTTGCACGGTGAGGCCTTGCCCAAGCTCGATAACCGCCTCACGGGGAAGGCCAATGTCGGTCAGGGTGCGTTTGAGCATCCCTTGCGGGTGCGCATGGCGCGTCGCCAGACTGCTTTTGGCATCGGCAATCAAGGCCCATCCCGCAGCATCGAGCGCCCTGTCGAGCCCCGGCAGCACCACGCCGCCATGGGGCAGGCGAGAGACAACGCGCATCAATTGGCGGGTTGCCGCAATTGACCCAGTGGAGCCCATCACGATCACCGCGCGTTCGGGATGCGTTGCCAACTGCTCGGCTTGGGCTGAAAGTTTCCGCAAGCGCGCGGCGGCCTCGTCTTCATAGCCGCCTTCGGTGAGTATAGAGGGCCAGGTTTGCGCCATGATCGCCAGGAATGAGCGCACTTCGTGCCAATAATCGTCTTGCAAGGCAGGATCGATATCGCTCCAGCCGGGTTTGGCGAGCGTGGCAACCGGCACGCCGGCATAGGCGCATTCATCGATCAGGCGCCCAAGCGCTTCTGCCAGCTGCAAGGAATGCACCAGCAGCGGGGTTTCCTCTGGCGCGCGCGCTTTTTGCCATGCCTCCACCAGCGGCAGCAGGCGGAATATCCGCGCCAAGGGTGACAATACCGCGCTTGGCGGGGCGGTTTTTTCACCTGCTTCAGGGGTATTTTGCGCTGTTTCGGTATCTGCCATATCCGTGAAGGGAAAATCGCCTTCTTCGGCTTCCGGCTCCGCCAGCGGCACGATACGCGGTAAAAGCACAGCTTGCGGCGCCAAGGCCCGCGCCAAGGCTTCGCCCAGCACCGGCGCAAGCCGCCTTGTGGGCACATAGAGGGTCAAGCGCCCAAGCGCATGGGGGGTATCGCGGTAAACAACGCCATTAAGCGTGCCCGCCAGCAGCGCTTCAAGGAAGACGGCGATAAAATCAACCCCGGCAGGGATGGAGAAAACGCGGGGGGAGGTCATGGCAGGCGGGGCGGTCATGGCAAGGCTATCGCCAGCACCCGCTCGGCCTCCTTTAGAGCTTGAGGCGTCCCGACATGCAAGAACACGCCATCCAGCCGCACGCCATAAAGCCGTTCTTGGGCTTGGGCGGTATCAAACAGCCGGTTGAGCGAAAACACTTCCGGCATACCCACAAACAAGCCGGGCTTGAGGATCGCTGCGCCCGTATAGGCGAAGGGGGCAACCTGCCCCTTGAGTGCGCGGGTAAGCCGGCCATCGGGGTCCATGAAAAAATCCCCGCGATTGCCCCAGCCGATCGTGGTGATTGTGGGGGCCAGCAGCAGCATAATATCCATGCGCTCAGGATCAAAGAGGTGCGCCATGCGGCTTAGATTATGGAGGGGCCCATCGAGCCAGATCGTATCGGCATTGAGCGAGAAAAACGGCTCCTGGCCAAAAAAGGGCAGCATTTTGGCGATACCGCCCCCTGAATCCAGTAAAGCGGCGCGCTCATCGGACAAGGTGATGCGCGGATGGGCGATGCGGGCACAATGCGCTTCGATCTGCTCCCCCAGATAATGCTGATTGACCACGACATCCTGCACGCCCGCTTGCGCCAATTGGTCGAGGTTATAATCGAGCAAGGCTTTGCCTGCGACTTTGATCAAGGGTTTGGGCACGGTGTCGGTCAGCGGGCGCATGCGGGTGCCGTGCCCAGCGGCCAGCACCATGGCACGCAAAATGGGGGCGCTCAAAATGGGGGCACGCATAATCGGGGCGCTCAAAATGGGGGCGCTCATGCCTCGCTTTCCGGTAAATGTTTATCGTACCAAGCAGCCAAGGCCGCCAGTTCCGGATGCGCAAGGCAGCGCCGCAGCGCCCGCTCCACCCGCGGCAAATGCTTCAGATAGCCTGATTTTCCGTCCCGGCGGTCGAGCCGGACAAAAATACCCAGTACCTTGCTGGCGCGCTGTGCGCCCAGCACCGCATAAGCGCGGGCGAAGTCTGTTACGTCAAAAGCCGGGTTTGCCTCCCGCCGTGCCTGGAGATAGCGCGCGAGCAGCTTGAATTCCAACGCTTCGGGAATATCGAGCCTTGCATCCTGAAGCAACGATACCAGATCGTAAGCCGGATGACCGATCACGCAATCCTGAAAATCGATCAAGCCGATGCGCTGGATACCGCTGCGTTCGGGCAACCACATTAAATTGGCCGAAAAAAAATCGCGCAGGGTCCAGCTGCGTTCCCCGGCAAGGACAGGCTGGAGCGCGGCTATCCAGGCATCCGAATAGCCAAGCCGCACGCTGGCCGGCGGGGTGCGGCGCATGATGGCCGGGAAATACCAATCGAGCAGCAATTCGGCTTCAATGATCAACGCCTCGCGGTCATAGCGCGCAATGGCATGGAGCATATCGCCGATTACCGGCACATGGTCGGGCAGCACGCGCGCATGCAAGGCCGCCAGACAATCGATCGCGGTTTCATAGCGCGGGATAATGGGGCCGTTTTCATCGATAACGCCCTCCCGCCCGAAATCTTCGATCAGCAGCAGCCCTTCATCGAGATCCCCGGCATAGACCTGCGGGGCAGAAAACCCCTGGGCGCGCAGGCCATTGGCGATACCGACAAAGGCATGCACGCTCTCCGCTAGGTGCACAAGCTGCGAATAGCTCTTCCCTAACCGGACGGGCGGACCATCTGGCTGGCGCGGGGCGATCATCAAAATGGCGCGGGCGTTTTCCTGCCGCAGGCGCTCATAGCGCCGCGTGGAAGCATCTGCGGGCATGGGTTTGCGGTCCGGGTTGGTGAAACCCACCCCGGCCAGCAAGGCATCGATGGCTTGGGCACGGCGGAGGCGCTCGCCCATTTCGCCATAAGCGGTCAACACCAGACGCCGTGCGTTTTTGGCATCCGCTGTTTTGGTTTCGACATGCGAAAAATGGGCATCCACCCGGTTATCCGAGAGCGCACCCCCGGCTTTTTCGGCCCATTCCACGAGCACGAGCGCGTTTTCGACGGTTTCGTCCCAGCCAAGTTCGATCAGCTCGCTGGCATCGGACACCCGGTACAGATCGGCATGGACCACGCGCAAATTCGGTAAATCATAGCTTTGGACGAGGGTATAAGTTGGGCTTGGCACTTCCAGATGCGGGTCCCCTGCCAGTTTGCGGATCAAGGCGCGGGCGAAGGTGCTTTTGCCGCTCCCCAGATCGCCGGTCAGGGTGAGCAGGTCTCCGGGCCCGAAGCTGGCCGCCAGCCGCTCCGCCAGGTTGCGGGTTTCGGCCTCCGAAGCCAGCTCAAAGGTGCGAATAAATGGTTCAGGTTCCACGATCATGCCTCCGGCAACCGCACCACAATACGGTGGCGGCCGTTTTCGAGTTCCTGCGCCTCGATACTGCCGCCATGGGCCAGAACCAAGGCCTTGGCGAGGGCATAGCGCAGCCCATGGGTGCGCACGACCTCGAACCGATGCCCGATCAACGCATCACCGACATCCTGGCGTTTGCCGCTATCCTCAAAAACAAGCATGACGGCCCCGGCTTCTGCCCGCACTTCCAGCCGCACCACATCGCCAGCGACGGAAAAGGCGGTGCAATCCGCCATCAAGTTATACATCAGATGCAGCAAGCGTTCCGGGTCCGCATGGAGATGTGTTACGCCTTTTTGCAAGGTGATCGACATGCGCACGCGTGCTTCCCCAAGCCGCTCGCGCAAATTCACGAGGGCATCTTCAATCACGCGGGAGAGATCACAGGTTTCGCGTTCGAGCTTCATCTCGCCCACTTCCGCTTCCGCCATGCGCAGCACATCGGCTGTAATGGCGAGCATGCTATCGGCGGAACGCGACATGCCTTGGGCGTAAGTCGTTTGTTTGTCGTTGAGAGGGCCGGCAACACCGGCAAGCAGCGCCTGCGAGAGCCCGATCACATTGGTCAAGGGGGAGCGCAGTTCAAAGGATACGGAGCGAATGAGGTCGGTGCGCAATTGTGCGGAGCGCTTGAGCGCATCATTATGCTCTCGCAGGCGGTTTTCAGCGGCAACGGTATCGGTAATATCGGCAAGGGTCATCAAGGTTGCCCGCCCTGGCAAAGGCGTGAACAAGACATGGAGCGTGCGTCCATCTTCCAAATGCGCGGAGGTGCTCTCTTCCTGGCGGCCTTCGGTCAGGGAGCAGATAATGGCCTGCGCCTGCGCCCATAAACCGGGGGCAAGATTACCCACCTTTGCGCAGAGCGCATTGACATGGGCCCGCTCTTGCAACATTTGCGGTTCAAGGTGCCATATTT